>JALTXS010000070.1 GCA_027048265.1 Desulfurococcales archaeon | reverse complement strand
TGAGGCCCGCCAAGTCCCTCCCAGTCTCCTGGCTGTACGCTGATGTGCCTCGCTACAAGAACGTGGACCTCGTGATAGTTAGGGAGGCCACCGAGGGCCTCTACAGCGGCATTGAGCACTTCGTTGGCAAGGACAAGTGTGCCGCTGAGTCAACCATGCTCATAACGAGGAAGGGCAGTGAGAGAATTATACGCTTCGCCTTCGAGTATGCTAAGAAGTTCAACCGCAAGAAAGTAACCGCCGTCCACAAGGCCAATATACTAAAGACCACTGGTGGATTGTGGCTAGAGGTCTTCTACGATATAGCGAAGAACTACCCGGAAATACAGGCGGAGGACAGGATTGTCGACAACATGGCCATGCAGATGGTACTCAAGCCACAGGAGTATGACGTGATGGTCATGGAGAACCTCATGGGCGACGTGCTCAGCGACCTGGCGTCAGGGCTCATAGGGGGCCTGGGCGTGGCTCCGAGCAGCAACATTGGAGACAAGTACGCCATGTTCGAGCCCGTCCACGGCAGTGCTCCAAAGTACGCGGGCAAGTGGATGGCCAACCCCACGGCCCAGATGCTCACGGGGACACTTATGCTACGCTACATGGGACTGGAGGAGAAGGCTGACCTCATCGAGAAGGCAATATTCAAGACACTGAACGATGCCAAGAAGCTCACCTACGATATGGCCAGGACTCTCAGGAATGCGGGGATAGCGGACATAGAGCCTGTTAGCAACAAGGAGTACACAGAGGAAATCATAAGGAACCTTAAGGCAATGATGTGAACCAGGCTATAGGTGCAATGGTGCAGTCTTTCCACAAATCCTTTAAAAAAGGTAATGGCTGGGTTAAAGAAAATCGAAAAATTGTTTTAAGACCAGCGTACTAGCTCCTTTTTCTCTGCTTTAGCTTTTCAATAAGCGCGGGCAATAGTTTGTACAGGTCAATTACGAAACCATAATCGGAATGCTGGAACACGGGGGCTGACTTGTCCTTATTCACCGCTATGATAAGCTTAGAGTCTATCGCAGCGCTCATATGCTGGGGAGCTCCGGATATTCCTATAGGCATATAGAGCTTTGGCCTTATCCTCTTACCTGAGATGCCTATCCAGGCATCCTCGGGAAGCCATCCTAGGTCAGCTGTTATGGGCCTGCTGCACCCGACTGCACCGTTCAGGAGACGGGCCAGCTCCTCGGCCATTGCTATGTCCTCCTTTTTCCTGAAGCCCCTACCAACTCCTATCACTACTTCTGCTTCCTCTATGTTGACTCCGCTGAACTTCTTCTCCTCCACACCAACCCGCACCATGCTTGCAGGAGGAGCGTCGAGCTCCTCCACCACTGGCTCATGGTCCGAAGATTGGGGGGTGAACGCCTTTTTTGCAACCGTGAAAGCTGCGGGAAGGCGAGTGTAGTAGGTGACGTAGGCTCTTCCAGCTATTACTGGCCTTGTGACCATCAGCCCGTCTCCTTTGGGCTCCAGCTGGTTGACCTCGGTGAACATGGGGAGGTTCTTGAGGGCTGATAGGCGTGCTAGGGCGTCTGTGGAGTCCTTCGTGCTGGGGGAGACGACTATATCGTGTGAAGAGTAGGTCTTCTCCAATAGGCCTGCAAGCTGGTCGGGCGTCGGGTCCCCCACATTCGCTACAATTACCTTTTCTACGCCTTTGTACGAGTATTTTTCACCGCCTCGCGTGGTCAGAATGGTTATTGAGGCCTGGTCAGAGGCTCTCTGGGCGAAGCCTATCGCATCCAGGGCTGAATGGCTGGGGTAAGCGAGTACGAGTACTTTCACATCCATCACCTCTTCCTACTTGAGTACGCCTTCGTTCTCAAGTATTTCAACGAGCTTTTCTGCGGCCTTCTCCGGGTCACTCTCTTCTATCAAGATCTGCTTTCGCGCTACTCTGAGGAGCTTCATTTCCTTTATCTCTACGGGGGCTTGCTCTACAGTAGCGCCTAGGTCTGCGAGTGTGTATTTGTTTAGGGGTTTTGACATGGCCCTTCTTATCTGCAGGAGGGTGGGGAGGCGGGGCTTGTTTATCTCTCCTGTAACGCTTATGACTGCAGGGAGGGGGAGTTCCACGGTCTCCAGCCTTGTCTCAAGGTCCCTGGTTACACGGACCCTACCGTCAAGCAATTCCAGCTTGCGTGCAAAGGTTGCCGCAGGGTATCCCAATAGGGCCGCTATGCGAGAGGCCATCTGGTAGGACACTGTGTCCATGCTTCCCTCTCCCGTTAGTATCAGGTCTACGCCTCCAATCTTCTTAACCAGCGCCTTCAGCGCTAGGGACGTCGTCAGGGGGTTTCCCGGTATGAGTGCATCGTCGACTATGAGATGGGCTTCGTCAGCCCCCATGGCTAGGGCTTCTCGCATCACCTGCTCTGCTTCCCTCAACCTCTTAGACGGAGGCCCCCAAGTTAGGGCCGAGAATACTATGACTTTACCTCCCTTTTCCTGCTTTATCCTAAGCGCCTCCTCTAAGGCGTTCTTGTCATACTCGCTCAAGGCGAGGGGCATGCTTTCGAGAAGGATGTTGCCCTCACTATCCGCGCGGACCATGTTAGGGTCTATGGACGCCTTGGCGAGGACTCCTATGTTCAAAAAGGCACCACCTCATGAATCCTGAGAGCTCGTGAGGGATTAAAAGTGTTTAATAATGAAAAATCCTGGCTTAATCCTTCTTTCTGGAGAGCTCCTCTTCCCGGAGAACTCTCCTCAGAACCTTGCCCACGGCGCTCTTAGGTAATTGTTCCCTGAACTCTATCTCCTTGGGCACCTTGTAGGGAGCAAGGTGCTTCTTACAGTATTCGATAATATCGTTCTCGGTAACCCTGCCCCTACACTCGGGCTTCAGGCTTATGAATGCCTTAACCCTCTCACCCACGTTGGGGTCAGGGACGCCTATGACAGCAGCCTCCGCAACACATTCGTGCTTGTAGAGCACCTCTTCAATCTCACGCGGGTAGACGCTATAGCCCTTGTACTTTATCAGGTCCTTCTTACGGTCCACTATGTAGAAGTAGCCCTCCTCATCCATCTTGGCCATGTCTCCCGTGCGGAACCATCTCATCCCATAGAGCTCGAAGAACACATTCTCATCGCCGCCTGCATAGTAGCCCTTCATGACCTGGGGCCCGCTTACAACCAGCTCCCCCACCTCTCCGGGAGGCAGGAGACGGGGCTCCACGGGGTCAGCTACAGCCGCGTACGTGTTCGGCACGGGTACGCCTATGCTTCCAATCTTGTACTTTCCTTTAATTGGATTGACGTGGGTGACTGGGCTTGTCTCGGTCAGGCCGTATCCCTCCCTCAGCCTGCCTCCAGTGAGTTTCTCGAACCTCTCTGCCACGCTCTTGGGCAGGGGTGCTGCCCCGCTTATACAGACCTCCACGCTGCTCAGGTCGTACTTTTGTATGTCCTTATAGTTGACTATAAGCGAGTATATAGTCGGGACACCGTGGAACATGTTAGCCCTATACTTTACTATGGCGTCCAGAACCTCTTTCAGCTCGAAGCGGGGGAGCACTATTATGGTACCCGCTCTGAAGAGGCCCGTGTGGAGCACTGCTGTCTGGCCATATATGTGGAACCAGGGAAGGAGGCCTATGAGCACGTCCTTTGCCTTGCGTCCCCTCTCGAGCCAAGCGTCTATCTGGTGAACGTTTGAGACCAGGTTATAATGGGTCAGCATCGCCCCCTTGGGCCTCCCTGTTGTGCCCCCCGTGTACATCAAGGCGGCCACGTCCTCCTTGGGCTCCACTGGCGGAAGAGGCGGCTTCGGTGAGTGATTTGTGAGCAGTTCCTTGAACCGTACGGTCTTGTTGTCGTCGTAGGGTATCTTGGGCTTCTTGGTTTTGAGCCGGTAGAGAAAGCCCAATAAGCTGGGCAGGTAGTCATCCACCCCAGTATAGACAACGGACTCGACGTTCTCGGCCTTGGAAAGGGCCTCGTCAACCTT
>JALTXS010000069.1 GCA_027048265.1 Desulfurococcales archaeon | reverse complement strand
TTTTTTGCATTGGAATTTTAACCTGATTGTAAGGTGCGGGTTCCACGAGGAGGGTGTGTAAGACAGGATGACTTGTTGATGTTTGACTTGGAATCATGGTTTCTCATCTTACTACCAGAAAGCATTGTAGAAGAGTTATTGAATAAGGTTCTTGATTCACGAGACATTGGTTAGGGTATAACCTTTAGCCAGGCTACTCGCTTAAAGTCTTTATCAAATGTAAGCAGTTTCTCTACATTATAGAATTTGCAAGTGGCTGCTATCAAGGCATCGTTGGGAAGCAGCCCATAGTCTGCCATGATTTTGAGTGCTATTTGCTTAATTTCCTCCCTTATCTCGAGCTCGGAGAAATACTCTCTGAGAAACATTATTTGTTTATCAAAGTTCTTGACAGAACTGATAAGCTTTTGAGGGTGCCTCCTGAGCTCATAAGCACTCATACCAGTTTGCAGCTTGATTAGAGTGAATATGACCTCGGTAAATACTATGTTGTTTATATAACCCTCTGTCTCCCTCTTAAGTATGGGTTCTAGAAGCTTTCTCGAAACCGGTTCTCCTGCAAAGTACTTAACAATAACGTTGGAGTCAATAAAGGCCGAATTCATCATCCAATTCCCTTAGTATTTTCTCGAGTCTCTTCTTGTCAACTTTTATCGAGCCAAAAACTTCATCTGCAACATCTCTTCCCATAATCTTGACTAGAAGGACTTCTCCTTCCCTTATTTCGCCCAGACTGTCAAGCGGTCTCAGTACCCCTTTCTCGTATATCGCCCTTACCAACCTCGACAAAATCTTTCCCCCTCACCATTTTGTTCCTAAGTTGTTTGTTTGAAACCCCGTTATCTCATGCTTAATTTACATTCAGGCGATTGCGAGATAAAGGTTTTCTACTCTAATGGAAACAACAGTTAATGGACATGAAGAGAATTAGTTTCGCACTATTTAATCATGTTACCTTAAATCTTATGCTTTTCCAAAGAACTTTCTTAGCAAGCTATTGATCAAAGCTTACGGCCCGCTAATAGTATGAGGGTTGACGCTACTAGTATCCATAGTGCTATGGGTATGCCTAGGGGTTGTGCAGTGAATGCCTTGAGGGGGTTGAGCCCGTGGTAGAGGGTGGCGGCGAGCATGATTGCGGGGGCGGCTAGTATGCTTAGGGTGGCGGCTAGGGGGCTGGTCTTGTGGCCCAGGATGCCCGCGAGGGTGGTGGGGGCCAGGCCTAGGAGTAGTAGGCTGCTTAGGACACTCAGCTGGACTATGTAGCCTGCGCCGCTTGCGGCCACGAGTGCCATGGCCAGGGCGAGGGCGAGTATGATGACGCGGGCGAGGGCCATCCTCTTGACGGAGTCCAGCCGTGACGCGAGGTCTCTGCTGGTGGTTGAGGCTAGGGTGAGGAGTATGCTGTCCGCGGTGCTTACGCTCGCGGCGACTATGCTTGTGAACACCATGGCGGAGAGCAGAGGGGGGGCTATGGTGAGGAGCTGGGGGGTAACCTGGTCCCTCCTCTCAACCACTATACCCAGCACCCCCGCCTCCACACCAGCGCGGGCGAGGAGCCCTATGAGGGTCACGATGAGCGTGTAGGTTATCCCGAAGCCTGCGAAGAGGAGCACCATCCGGCTGAAGCTCTTCTCGTCCCGGGGCACGTAGAGCCTCTGCACCACCTGGGGGTTGGTGAGGGCGAACCACATCCAGGGCAGGGTGAACGCCAGGAAGACCCCCGGGGTCCAGAAGGCACCGGGCCCCGATAGGCCCGCCTTCTCCAGGGTCTCGCCCACATCACCAAAGCCCAGGCCCGCCCCGCTAAGCATTCCAGCAAGCCACGCGAGGAGGAGGGCCCCGGAGAGGAGCATCCAGAGCCCCTGCAGGGCATCCGTCACAGCGACGCTCCACATGCCCGAGAGGAGCACCCACACAAGCATCACGGCGAGCGCGAAAACAACGCCGAGCACCAGCGCGTTTTCTCCCCCCACCATGGCCTGAAAGGAGAGGCCAATCCCCCTCAACTGGGCGCTGGCATAGGGAATCAGTGCGAAAAGATAGACCAGCGACGCGGCCACGGCAGGGAGGCGGGAGCCATAGAAGCTCGCCATCATGTCCCCCGGTGTCACCCAGCCCTCGGCCCGGGCCCTCCTCCAGACCCGGGGCCCCACTACACCCAGAAGGGCTAGGGTCGCCACGAAGTAAACCAGCTCGAACCCCAGGCTCCCAACCCCCGTGGAATAGGCGAAGCCCACCAGCCCCACTATCATAAAGCTACTATACGTTGTCGCCGCATAGGTCATGGCGGAGAGGAAGCCCCCCAGACGCCCGCCCGCTATGAAGAAACTGGCCTCGTCCCCTGGCCTCGCCTGCCTCCTCGTGTACAGGGCCAGGGCGGTGCCAAGGGCGAAGTATGCAAACAGGACTCCGAAGGCGAGGGCCGCCTGGCCTGCCAATGTGCATCACCTCGCCCGTGCGTTGGCCTCGTCACCTATCTTGCCGAGGTGGTTTTTGAGGACGCTGGGAGTTATCGCGAGGGCTGTGAGGGCGAGGAGGCTCCAGTAGGCGTAGAGGGTCAGGGGTGTTGCATTTCTTAACAGTGTGTAGGGGGGGATGTACATGAGGAGGAGGACCAGAGCGTAGATGGCGGCCGCCGCGGTTGTCTGCAAGGCCCCCTCACCTAGGAAACAATTGTTTCCAAAAAGTTTTACAACCCTAAAACCATTAATAAACCCCGTGCACCAAGATGAGCGGCCCCCAAATTCTTAGAGAGGCAGAAAAGAGGCTCCTCCAGACTCTCCTAGAACACCAAGCCCTAACCCCGCCCGAGCTCACCCGACTCCTAGGCCACACGAGGAGCTGGGTCTGGAAAAACCTCAAGAGCCTCAGGGAGAAGGGCCTCATCGTGCAGGAGGGTAGGGGGCACGCCTCCCGGGTGAGGCCCTCACCGACCAGCTACCGGGCCATCCTACGCCTCGGTCTTCTAAGAGCCAGCGAGTACCCCTATGCGGTCCCCCTCAAGAGGCTCCTCCACGACATATCGGGTGAGGTCCAAGTAGTGGTCTACGAGGACGCCTACACTCTCGCCAACCACCTGGCGGAGGGCCGCGTGCACCTTGCTATGGCCCCCCTCATAACCCTCCTCCTAGCCCACCGGGCAAGCGGCGGCGCAGTCAGGATAATAGCGGGAGGGAGCCGGGGAGGCTCGGGGATAACCTACAGGCCCGGGTACCTGGACCCCCAGTCCAGCCCCCACGCGACCACCATGGCCTCCACCATGGAGTACTGTGCCGAGAAGAGGGGTCTCAGGGGACCCCGGGTGTACGCGAGGAGCGCCCGCGAGATATTGGCGTTGATGGAAGAGGGGAGGGTTGACGCGGGGGTGCTTTGGGAGCCCTACCTCACCCAGGCGGCGGAGAGGGGCTACCGGGTTGAGGACTGTGGGGTCGAGTTCTGCTGTGTCCTGGGGGCCAACGTGGGCCTAGAGCCTGACTTCCCCCGGGTCAGGAAGGCGTTTGATGAAGCCGTAGCAGATGCTCGTGGGGGGAGGGTGGATCTCGCGGCCTACGCGGAGATGGTGGGCCTTGAGAAAAGCCTTGTGGAGAGGACCGTGACCCGCTATGAGTTCTTCGAGGACCCCCCGGTTAGGGAGGCCCTGGAGAACCTGGAGTGGCTGTACTCTACTATGCTCCCCCGCCGCCTTCTGCCAGACGCCTTCTACACAGGCTAGCCACCAGTATTGTGAGCTTCGCGGGGGACGTGGGAGAGAAGCCGGGATGCCTCGGCCTCGCCTAGCTCGAATGCCCTCCTGTTAGCCTCTAGCAGCCTGGGAGGGGTGTTTTCCTCGATAGACTTTAGGAGGGAGCCTCGTGAGAGGGGGAAGCCGGGGACCCGTGAGAGCACACCCAGCATGACCGTGTTCACGGTTATGGGGTCGCCCGCCCTGTGGGCGAGGGCCTCCCCGTTGACCCAGACAAACCTCGCCTCCAGGGTCTCCTCGACCTCC
>JALTXS010000068.1 GCA_027048265.1 Desulfurococcales archaeon | reverse complement strand
TTATGATGTCTGCCCCCTGTGCCATTTCCTCCAGCTCTCTCGGGTCCCTTACATGTCGTATTCTTGTACCCGTCTTGAGGAGGTGTTCTAGGTTCAGCCTGGCATCCGGGTGGCTCACCTCTGAGGGGGGGTAAAGGAGCGCGACTTCGACCCTGTGGCCATACGTCCTCAGGAACCTGGCTGCAACAAGCCCGTCTCCCCCGTTGCCCCCCTTGCCTGCAATGACCAGTATCCTGCGGGTTCCGCCTCCCGCGAGCTCGTGGGCCAGCTCAGCCACGCACTTTCCGGCGTTCTCCATGAGTAGGGTCAGGGGGATGCCAAGGTGGACCGTGTTCTCCTCCACCGCCCTTATCAGGCGGCTGGGCATGATGCCTCCGAAGACCATTGATACCATGCCCCCCATTCGGCCTAGTCCAGGGTCTCGACCCTGAACTCCACTCCGTGCTTGTCGGCGAGCCTCTTGAGCTTTCGGGCCTTGCGTGAGAGTATGCGTGCCTCGCTGCTGGGGAGCCTGATCACAACCGTGTTCTCCCCCCGGAGCTCTATCTCTGCGCCGGGGAAGAGGGCCTCGAGGGTCTTCCTAAGCTTGCTCTCCAGCCTCTTCTTCCGGGCCTTCTTCACTGGGACCACGACGGTCTGCTCGCCGAAGGTGTATATCTCGTACTCGAGGTCCCCGGTGAGGAAGTCCTTGACCTCGACAACGGGTCGCGATAGGTCGGCCTCCTTGAGGCCCGTGGGGAGCTTTACGGTCATGCTCAGCTCGTACACCTTGGCTACCTGGCCCCTGTCAATGAATATGACCGTGTCGATAATGCTTGGTATGACGCCGAGCTCCACCCTGCCGATGAACCTCTGGACGGCGTCTATGGGAGTGGTCGCGTGCATTACCCCCACCATTCCAATCCCCGCGAGGCGGAGGTCGACGTATAGCCTGAAGTCCTCGTCCCCGCGGAGCTCGTCGAAGAACGTGTAGTCGGGCCGGGAGAGGAGGAGGATATCGTGGAGCTCGTCCTTCACGGCGAAGTTCTTACTGTACTGGATAACCTCGGCTGGCAGGCTCATGTCGCGGGGGCTCTCTATGGTCTTGACCACGCGTCCCTTGGACGCGTAGTACTCTGCCAGGGCCTGCGCGAAGGTGGTCTTCCCCATCCCCGGGGCACCCGCTATGAGGATGCCCTCTGCCTTCTCCTCGAGACGCTTAACCAGCTTGGGGGGAAGCTCGTAGTCGTCCAAGCTGAGCTTGACCAGGGGTCTGACTGCGGTTATCTCCCACCTGCTGCTCAGGGGGGGCCTTGATATAACTATCCTGTAACTGCCCAACTGTATGATCGTGCTTCCCGCCCTGTCTATCTCTATGAAAGAGTCCTCCCTAGCCCGGGCTGCCTCCACCAGCTCGTCCACGATCCTCTCAATCTCAAGCCTGGAGACCGGCTCTTCCCTTATCTGCACGAACTTCCAGTCCCCCGGCTTCCCCTTCTTGGCAATAGGCGGGACCTCCTCTATCAGGTGGACGCTCATGGTCTGGGAGTCGAAGAACTCCTCCAGGGTAAGCCTCCCCGTCTCCACGCCGCTTACGAAGATGGTCTCAATACCCATGGCCTGGGCTGCGAGGTGGGCGTTCCTATCGCTGGTTATGAGGACCCCGGCCTGGTCCCGCGCCAGCTCCCTGACGAGGTGGCTGAGCGTGAGGGTGTCGAGCCGGTCGAGCTGCCGGGGCACCTCGCCCGAGAAGTGGACCATGATGCCCCGCTCCTCGGCCAGCTCGCTGAACCGCTTGATCTCCTCCAGACCCGCGATCCCGGTGGCCTTGCCCTCCTGGGAGAGCTTCTCCAGGTAGACGACCAAGGCGCGGTGGACGTATATGGTTGAATCGCTTTCCAGCCTGCCCTGTTTCATCAGCCGGGACACCAGTCCCTGGAGTACCGAGGAGAGGTCGGGCACGTAGGCCCTTCTTGGACCACTTATTTCAAGCAAGCTCATATCCAAGCACACCGTTCCTGCACATAGGCTATGCCCTGGGCCCCCTTGAATGACTATGTGTGTCCGGGGATTATTTATGAACCCCAGTCCCTTGACCCGGCCACGTTTTAACCCTCCCCATACATATGGTAATCATGATAATGACAAGGGAAAAGCTGGGGGTGACGCTCTTGAGGTGGGAGCTTGAGAACGGGCCAGTCTTCACCCTGCTTAGCGTGGAGCTTTCCCCAGGCGAGTCGATAGTAGCCGAGCCCGGGGCATACGTGATGCACAGGGGGAGCATAAACGTTAAGACCAGCACGAGGGGAGGAGTGCTCTCGGCCTTCGCCAGGAGGCTGGCGGGGGGCGAGAGCATATTTATGAACGAGATAACAGCGGGCCCGGGGGGTGCCCTGGTGAAGCTCGCCCCCAGCACTCCTGGTGACATCACATACATCAAGCTCGATGGCTCTATGCCCGTCTTCGTCCAGGACCGGAGCTTCCTGGCCATGCACGGTGACACACGGCTGGGCGTCGCGTGGCGGGGGTTTAAGGGCCTTATTGCCGAGGGAGAGCTCATGTGGCTCAAGGCCGAGGGAGTTGGAGGAGTCTGGGTTAACAGCTTCGGCGCTATACAGGAGGTGGAGCTGGGGCCGGGTGAGGAGCTCACCGTTGACAATGGGCACATGGTCGCGATTGAGGGGACTGTTCAGTGGAGGGTTAGGAAACTGGGTGGCCTCAAGACACTATTCTTCGGAGGCGAGGGGCTTGTCATGGAGCTCAAGGGCCCGGGCAGGGCGTACATACAGACCAGGACCCTGCCCGGCTTCGCGGGTGTTCTACTACCCTTCCTCAGGAGCGGGTAACGGTGTGGTGAATATTGTTTTTAACCGCCTCCCACTATCCCTATACAAACGTCTCGAGCGTCCCTTGCCGGGAAGGTGCGGGTGGTGTCCCTAAAGGTATTCCTCGAGCTCACACGCCCCATTAACTCGCTCATGGTAGGCTTCGCCGTTATAGTAGGGGCTCTTGTGGCCTCAGGCGACCCCCGGGTTCTCCTCGACAACACTCGCAATCTGGCCCTGGGATTCGCAACGGGGGCCCTACTATCGGCCAGCGCTATGGTTCTCAACGACATTATTGACAAAGATATTGATGCCCTGAATGAACCCGGGCGTCCCATACCTAGTGGGAGGGTCCCTATCAGGACTGCGTGGGCCATGTTCGCCGTACTATCTATACTAGGGCTCGTGTGCTCCTATCTAGTTGGGTGGGAGGCCTTTATAGTGGCAGTGGCTGCATACCTGGTGGGGGTCCTTTACAACGTTTGGGGCAAGAGAACAGGGCTCTTGGGGAACATGATGGTAAGCTACACGGTAATGACCCCCATAGTTTATGGAGGGGTGCTTGTGGGAGAGCTTGGGGCCCGGGTGGCCCTATTCGCCGCCATAATCTTCCTGGCGAATACGGGTAGGGAGGTGACCAAGGGCATTGTCGACATTTATGGAGATGAGGTTCGGGGCGTGAGAACGCTTGCCGTCACTAGAGGACGTAAGGTAGCAGCCTACGCGGCTGTGGCATTCTACCTCTCAGCCGTGGTGCTTTCGCTGGTCCCCTTCTTCGCAGGCATGGCCGGACTGGCATACCTGGCCTTAGTTATGGTAGTTGACGTGGGGTTCGTTTATTACTCCTGGAAGCTTGTCAGGCATCCAGACCGGGAGGTTTCCCGCGTAGTGAAGAACAGGGTTCTCGTACTCATGTTTATGGGGCTCATAGCCTTCAGCCTCAGCGGTTTGTAGCATGGAGACCCTGTTCCCCGGGTATTATCATCAGGAGACGCCCATTCAATTATTTTCGACTGGGTTGCCCTTGTTCTACCACAGGTTACCGAATAGTTTCGGTGTGGTGTCCCGCCTCTTTTATCCCCTTCACCCCAAACATATGAATAATGAAGAAGAACCAAGACATGCCAATCTCCTCAATCTCCTCAGCACCAAACATGCCCCCGGGAGGTGGACGTCAATGTTCCCCAC
>JALTXS010000067.1 GCA_027048265.1 Desulfurococcales archaeon | reverse complement strand
GGGGGGGGTGGGGTGGGGGGAGGGGGGTGTTGGAGAGGGCGGTTAGTATCCTCTCTGCGAGGAGGCCGGCCTGGGACCTCTCGGCGTAGCTCCGGGGGTCGCCTGGGGCGGTGGGGGTCATAGTCGGCTCGCCAGCTCTAGGGCGTGTTTCACGAGGGGCCAGGCGTGGTCCGCGGTGTCGAGGGCCACGGAGAACCCCAGGGTGTTCTGGCCCCGGTCTACGAAGCTCATCTGGAGGGGGGCTTTGTCCATGGTCTCCTGGGCTATCCTCTGGGCGAGTTCTAGGGCTTGGGGGGTGTCGTAGAGGGCCCTGTACTTTGACCCGTCTAGGCGGACCTCGGCTTCCCTGGTCTCCCGCATCTGGGCCCGGGCCTTCCTAACCCGGAGGGCGATGGTGGCTATGCGGGGCTTGTAAACATAGGCGGTCCCCGGGAGCAGGCGGGGGCTCCTGGGCTCCACCGCGACCTCGAGGCGCTCCCTCTTCCGCCCCAGTATGATGGCGGGGAGGTAGAAGAACACGTGGTAGGGCGGGGTCGTGTAGGTCACCCAAACGACGGGGGCCCGGGGGTCGCGGGTCCTGTACCGGGCGGCGAAGCCCACCAGGTAGCCCACGAGCCAGTACTGCTTGTCCCGGGGCCGGAGCCTCTCTTCCAACTCCCTCACAAGGGCTGCCTGTCTCCTCAGCATGACCCGGCGCATCCAGAAGAACCACGCCACGCTGGGCAGGCTGGCTATTAGCACCACAAGCACCGCTGTGCCCAGGAGGCCCGACGCCATAGTGTCCGCACCCTATGCCCTGGCCCCCCTTTAACGACGCGGGAAGGGGGTACGTATTGGTGGGAGTATCGTATTATCTGACAGTGTTGCCAATCGGGGGCTTCGGCTATTTGGGGGTTTATAAACTTTAAATAAAAACGTCCCCTTTAAATATCAATGATATAGCCCTTTTAAAAACCCCCGAGTGGGGTGGCAGAGATGGACGCCAAGAAGGCCCTTGGAGCACTGATAACCGCTGTCGGCCTCCTCCTTCTCCTCTACGCGCTAGCCGGGGGAGCGGGGGACAAGGCCATCGGGAGCAAGGAAACGCTGCAGACAGAAGCTATCGCGGCGATACTGGGCTGGTTCGGCGTACTTGTGGGGCCCGCGTTGTGGTTCGGTGAGGCCCCCGCAGTGGTTAGGAAGGCTGCCCAGGGGGGTGGAAATAGCTGAGCAGAGGGGTGGACTGGGATGGCCGTTTACGCGATTGAGATTATAGTGGTCGTCCTGGCGCTCTACCTGGTGGCGTATCTCTACTATGGCCGGAGGCTCCTACACGAGAGGATCGTTAGAGCCCGGGCCGATGCCTCTACCCCCGCGGTGGCGCAATACGATGGCGTGGACTATGTGCCCACGAACAAGTACGTGCTCTTCGGCCATCACTTCGCCAGCATAGCGGGTGCCGGTCCAATAGTGGGCCCCGCGATAGCCATGGCCTATGGGTGGTTCCTGCCCCTGATATGGGTCATCTTCGGAAACATCTTCATAGGAACCGTTCACGACTACCTCGCGCTGATGAGCAGCGTGCGCTACGGCGGAATATCGGTCATGAGTGTGAGCGAGAACGTCATGGGGAGGAAGGCCCGCTACCTGTTCCTCCTCTACACTCTCATGGCCCTCCTCCTAGTTTACGCGGCCTTCGCGAGCGTCGCCAGCAAGGTCTTCACCGGCAACCCCAGCGCTGCCACGATGAGCCTCCTCTACATGCCCCTCGCCCTCCTAATGGGCATGCTGATGTACCGGACGGGCTTGGGGATAAAGGCATCCACCGCCATAACCATAGTCCTGGTGCTGCTAGCCTACGTGTACAGCTACAATGTCCACCTCCTCCTCGGCCCTGACGCGTACCATACCTGGATAATAGTGCTTGGGGTCTACGCCATACTCGCCGCGAGCCTGCCCGTCTGGTACCTGCTGCAGCCGAGGGACTACTTGAACAGCTACCTGCTCTTCGCCTTCGTGGGCTTCGCCGTCCTGGGAGGCATAATCGTGGCGGGAGGCAAGCTCGCCGCCCCCGCTTACACGAGCTTCGCCCCAAACATAATAGGAGGCCAGCCCACGCCCTTCTGGCCAGCCATACCCCTGATAATAGCCTGCGGCAGCCTCAGTGGGTTCCACAGCCTCGTAGCCTCGGGCACGACCAGCAAGCAGCTTGCAAGCGAGCTCGACGCCCTAATGGTGGGCTACGGGGGCATGCTGACAGAGGGCGCGCTAAGCACCTTCGCCGTCATACTCCCCATATCCCTCGCCTGGAGCGCACCTGTGCTGATAGAGATGGGCGAGTTCCAGAACACCATTCTCGAGCTAAAGGCGGTGCCCCGCTTCTACGTGGGCTACGGCTACATGCTGGGAACCGCCCTCAGCAAACTGGGCCTGGGCTTCGAGACTGCCTACACGGCGTTCAAGCTACTAGCCGCGATAGCCCTGGCAATGTTCGTTATGACCACCCTCGACACCAGCACGAGGCTCGCCCGCTTCGCCTGGCAGGAGCTCTTCGACTGGACCGCCAGCAGGAGCCCCGGCGCCTACCGGGTGCTCACCAACAGGTGGTTCGCCAGCTTCATAATAGTCGCCCTCGGCACCATAATGGCCTACCCCGAGGTCCAAATAACCCCCGAAAACGTGGTGCCCGCCTACCAGGTCCTGTGGCCCGCCTTCGCCGGAGTCAACCAGATGCTCGCCGCCCTAGCCCTGCTCACCACGAGCCTCTGGATATACAAGGTGCTCAAAGCCAAGGGAGCCTACGCCGGCCTCGTCATGGTACCCGCGCTCTTCCTATGGGTCACGGTAACAGTGGGCCTCGCTTGGTGGCTCGTCGTGGTGGCGCCGAACCTGCCGGCAGTGCAGAAGGTGGGCGCTGGAGGCATAATACTCTTCAGCCTCATACTAAACCTGATACTAATAGCACTATACGCCACCAACCTGAAGAGAACACCAAAATGATTTTTTCACACATCTTATAACATGAAAACAGGCAACCCCGACTTTTCTCACCTTTTATGCTTAGAGCGAGTCTTGTCATTATTTATTCATTGGGACCTTCTTTTTCTGGAGTATTCTAGGAAGGTATGCAAGTCCGTGTGCTGGGAGAAACTATTAAATCTTCCAAATTTGAGTAAATTGGAGGAAATAATCATTATGTCGGAGGAATTGATATGGGCAGAAGTTTTATTGTACGGGTGGGGAAAAAGGGTGAGATATATACCAGCAAGAAGCTACGCCAGGAAACTGGGATAAGGCCCAACACCCTCGCTCGAGCGCGTGTGGAGGATGGCAAGCTGGTCATAGAGCCCCTACCCACACTGGAGGAACTTCTAGAAGACACCTGGATAACCCTAACACCTGAGGAGGCGGAGAGGGCTAGTGAGAAAGAGCAGAGGAAATGGACTCCAAGAACTCCCCGATAAGCTGCTTTTGGACACAACCTACCTACTCCCCCTCATGGGAGTCAGTGTGAGACTCCCCCGTTTTCCAACTGTTTTTAAGAACCTCATCCAAAGGACACTCCTCTTCTACAACCCCCTGTCACTCGTTGAGGCAAAGTGGATAGTTCTTCACTATGCGAAAACAGGGAAAAGGGAAAGTATAAAGTCCAGGCTAGAACGATACGCGCTTGGACTGGAGGTTCTCGAAGCGTATAAAGAAAGCCTCATACAAACCCCAATAACAAGCCCAGAGGTGGAGCGCCTAGCTGACAGACTCCTTATCAAGGCTGGTGTACATGATTACTTCGACCGCATGATATACGCCACTGCTGCCCACTTAAACCTGCCACTCCTCACCGAGGATGACATGCTAAGAAGATTATCCGAGTCCCATGGTGACGTGAGCCATCCCCCGTTCACAATATCGTGGAAAGACATGTTAAAAAACTTAGAAGACTAAGAACTAGAATACCCTTTACACATGATACATTATACATTTCGGCGGAATAGTTTAGCTAACCAGAAACCAATTAGTTAACCAG
>JALTXS010000066.1 GCA_027048265.1 Desulfurococcales archaeon | reverse complement strand
TGGGGGCCCAAGGCGGAGGAGTAGGCAAGGAGCCCGACGAGGGCGAAGGGGGTTTCACGGAGATACTCCGCATGAGGCTCCGCTTCCTAGTGCTAACCCTCCTCGCAATAAGGCCCACTCATGGATATGAGCTTTCT
The DNA here is from genome assembly GCA_027048265.1 of Desulfurococcales archaeon. GTDB lineage: Archaea > Thermoproteota > Thermoprotei_A > Sulfolobales > Fervidicoccaceae > JALTXS01. The sequence goes on along the minus strand of JALTXS010000066.1, from coordinate 3,886 downwards.
AGGATGATTGAAGAGATAACACTGGGCACGCTGAAGCCTGGGCCGGGGAGTCTTTACCCCCTCCTCCGCGAGCTCTCCTCGGAGGGGCTAGTGAGTGAGCAGAACATTGTGGAGGGCGGGCGGCTCAAGAAGGTCTACGCCCTCACCCCTAGGGGAAGGGAGGTCCTTGCATCGGGGGTGGGTGTGGCCCAGCGTATCCTGGAGAACGTGTTGGAGCTCCTACGCCTTGCATCGCATAGGCTCCGCTCGACCTCGGGGGATGGGTGCGTGCCGTCGGATGTTGTGGAGTACCTGGGGAGGCTTGAGGCCAAGCTCAAAAAACTCAGGGAGACCCTATCTCAGAGCCTCTGCGGCAGGGAGGAGAACTCCTAGGGTCTGAGGTCCAGTTCCTCCTCTATCTTGTCTAGGGTTTTGTTGAGTGTGTTGTAAACGGGGCAGCTTGTCTTCACCAGTTCTATTATCCTCCGGGCCTCCTCGGGGGGCATTCCCTCCACCCTGTACTTGACCTTCAGGCTCTTTATGCCCTGGCCCATCTCGAACTCCGCCTCTGCATCCACGCTGACCTTGGGCTCGTGTTGGGGGGAGAGCTGGGACTGTATCATCCGGAACATTATGGCCTCGCAGCTGGCCAGGCCCGCCAGGAAGGCCTCGAGGGGCGTGAGCCTGTCGCCTCGCCCCCCGTGCTCGGGTAGCTCGGTCACCTCGTACTCCACTTGCCTTGCCCTGACACGGGTGTAGGGGTCTCCGGGCTCGTTCCTAGCCTCTACTCTTATCTTGGGTATTTTCACCTTCTCCAAGGCGTCCCCTCCACAGGGCGGGGCCCTGCATGTTTTATTTAGTGTGTTTTTAGCGATTTTTTTGTAAATCGCATATATTTTGAAAAATAAAAACCTTAAGAACCAAACCCATGTTGAGGGCTCCGCCTCTCCCGATAAACCCTCTCATAACCCACCACAGTACCGTATCGAAGCACCAGCCAAACCCACCGGGGACGCGGGCGGAGGAAAACCAGCACCAACCCCAGCAAAGCTAATGCCAAAACCCCCGAGGCAAAGGGGGCCATGGCCCTTAGGACCCCAATGGGGACCCCGAGGAAGAACACCCACCCCGGGGGATAGACTCCGCTCCTACTGGCTATGACCACGGGTGCAAGGTATATAGACTGGCCCAGCACCATGGGGTAGACGCTCCCCAGCAGAAGCGCATGCATGGCAACAAAGCCTCCCATCCCGAAGCCCAGGAAGCTCACGATGAGGAGGACAAAGGCGCCAAGGGCGGCGGAGACCTGGGCCCACCAGAACCCCAGCTTCCTGGAACCAGGTCTTTTCCAGAACCCCGTGGATAACACCAGGAGGAGTAGGGAAGCCGACAGGATTTCACCCCCCAGTCCCAGGGAGGTTGAGGCGAAGAGGAGGAGGGAGCCCGCGTAGAAGAGACCCCATGAGGGCCCTCCGTATGTGAATGACAGGAACCCCGCTGACACCGAAGCCACGAGAGTGGCGCTGGTGACCAGGGCCAGGGTCATTAGTCCCTCGACGACAGAACCGCCTCTGAGCAACACTACCGTACCCGCCAGGGGCCCTAGTAGCCAAGGCAGAAGGGCCGCTCCCCTCTTGTACAGGGGCACAGTACCACGTGTCTGCAGGAGAGAGTGGAGGGCCATAGCCAGGTGGGCCGCAACCAATGGGTAGAGGAACGTGGAGGCACTTCCACGGGGTTCCAAAAGGGCCATGGTAACAGATGTTGCTACGAGTAGTGGGACGAGGCCTAGGGGAGCGAGTTCCCATAGGGGCCTGGGGACCCCTTTCCTAAGGCTCGCAACAAGGTTCCCCGCGACCCCTGAGCAGTATAGGAGGAACCCCGCCCCGTAGAGTAGGAGGGCATGCACGTGGGGCTGGAAGGGCCTCGCGAGGTGGATAGCCAGGGAGGCGGGGAACAGTAGGGCCCCCGATACCACAAGGGGTGTGGCCATCCTCTCTACGGTGGCTTTCCTCAACCTGGTTCCCTCCCCGGCAAGGTTCTATTAGGGCTTGGGGCCCGTATTTGCATTTGTGCGTGACCTGGAAAAGAGGCTCTGGTGAGGGGTCAGGTTTGTCGACCAGGCCGCTCATCGTGGGGTTCAACGGCTCTCCCCGCAGGTATGGGAACACGTTCAAGGCACTAAGGCTCGCACTCCTCGCCGCGGAGCAGGAGGGCGCTCGGACGAGGCTGGTGAACCTATACGAGCTTGACATAAGGCCCTGTATTGCCTGCCTCACAGAGGATATAATGCTCTGCCGCTACCCCTGCGTCATAGGGGATGACATGCGGCAACTTTATGACCTCATCCTGGAGAGCGATGCCTTCGTCATAGCAACGCCCATCTTCTGGTACAACGTGAGCGGCGTGGTGAAGAACTTCATTGACCGCCTCACCGTTTTCGAGAACATGATACACGTTGAGGGGAGAAGCTGGCTGGAGGGCAAGGCAGCTGGCTTCATCGCGGTGGGGAACGACACAGGGCCGATATCCGTAATACAGAACCTCATGGTTACCTTCAACAGCATGGGCGTCCATGTGCCCCCCTGGGCCCTTGCCTATTTCTCGTCAGCTGGCGACGTGCTAGAGTCGGAGAGCACCGTCCTGGACGCTGCGAACATTGGATGGATTCTGGCCAAACACGCAAGGGCCCAGAGGGAGGGCCGGGCCCCCGAGAACCTCGGCTACGACGCGGGCGAGGGGGCTCGAAGGAGGGTGACAGAGCTTGTAGAGAGGGTCTCGCGCGAGGCTGAGGAAAACCGCGGTAGGCACAACCTCCTCCGCCTCATAAGAAGGGTCAAGGCCGAGGATGTTGACTGGGTCTAGGGACAATGATATTAACCCGGGAATGCAAGCAGGGACGCCCAGGCATCCAAGCCCAATTACCCTATAGGAAGCGTGAAATGGGAACCCCTGTTCGAGCGAGGTGGGTGTGATGGCAGGCGAAACCACAGTCCCCAGAGTCGGCTTGCTGGGCTTTGGGAGCGTGGGCAGGAGCCTAGCCCACCAGCTTGCCTCCATGAGCGGGGCACCACGCATAGTATTCGCACTATCATCCAAGGGGGGCGTGCTGGTTGAGGGTAGCGGGGACCTTGAAGCCCTAGTAGAACTGGCGCGTGGGGACGAGAAGCTAGACCGCCACCCCCGCTTCAGGCAGGGCCTGGGCCTCTGGGAGGCCCTGGAGGAGGCGGGTAGGGTTGACCTGGTCTTCGTCACCTTGCCCCCTAGCTACGAGACGGGGGAGCCCAACCTAAGCATCTACCACGGCCTCCTGGATAGGGGTATCGGGTTCATTACTGCCGACAAGACGGGCCTCGCGAGGGACTACTGGGGCCTCCGGGAGAAGGCGAGAAGCCGGGGAGCCTTCATGGGATACCGCGCCACGGTCGCGGCGGGGACCCCCGCTATTGACCTAATGAGGGGCCTCCGGGGAAGGCCCGTGGAGCGCGTAAGAGGGGTCCTGAACAGCACCACCAACTACATCCTCTCCATGGTGGAGGAGGGGAGGAGCTTCCAAGAAGCCGTAACAAGGGCCGTGGAGGAGAAGCTAGCAGAGCCCGACCCCCGGGTGGACACCCACGGTCTCGACGCGGCGGCCAAGATAACCATACTCGCCTGCGAGCTGGGCTACAGGCTCGACGTCACCCAGGTCCGTAGGACCCCCTTGGAGGAGGTGGGTGAAGATAGGGTCCGGGACGTCATAAAGCAGGGCTACCGGGTAAAGTACGCCGCGGTCTTCGACGCGTCCGAGAAGAGGGCCAGCGTGCGCCCCGTTATACTACCCCAGACCGACCCCCTGGCGCGAAGCAGTGGTATCATCAACGTGGTTGACGTGGAGCTGGAGAATGAGCACGTAACACTTGCTGGC
>JALTXS010000065.1 GCA_027048265.1 Desulfurococcales archaeon | reverse complement strand
AAGATACAGGGATGAGATAAGGAAGCTCGAGCTCGCACTCATACTGGGAAGCATGTTCCGCAAAGAGGTCATAGACCAGGTCCTCAGCAGCACAGACAAGGTGACGTGGCTGGACAGCCTCATAGTAGCCGCGGGGGCCCTGGCGAGGGAGAGGGCCGGCTACACGGTACCCCGGATAGCGGAGGAGCTGGGGAGGAGCGAGACCACTATTAGGAACCACCTACAGGGCAAGACCGAGGCTGGCCGCATAGTGAGGGCGACCTACGAGGACCTGGTGAAGAACAAAGGAGAGCTAAGGCTCGAGACACCCCTGCTCCCCGGAGAGGAGACGGGGAAGTGCAGGGAGCTGGAGGAGAAGCTTGCCAGGGCAAGGGAGCTGGCCAAGAGCCTGGCCGAGGCCCTCTCCTAGCGTCTCTGCTAGCCAGGGTTTTTTAAGGAAAACGCGCTTGTCAGACCTCCTTCTTCTCCGCAAGCGGATTTGGCCGCCATAGAGGGTGGTCCCTTAGGCTTCCTTATCCCCTTCTTTTACCTTCGCCTGTGGGGGAGTCTATTATTTAATAAGCCCCCAGGGCCGAGACTCTTGATAGCCGAGTGGGGTGAATGGGTTGGAGGTCTTCCCGGGGCTGGCTTCGGGCAGTAGGGATGCTGACCCCTATGGGCAGGCAGTGGACCTCCTCGTGGGGGTGCTTTCGAGGAGACTGGGTGTAGTGGACAGGTGGGAGTTGGAGCGCCTCGTGGCCGAGCCCCCGCGTCACGTGGGGGCGGATTTGGCGTTCCCCCTCATGAGGTTCACCCGGGGGAAGGCGGGCAGGGATGTGGTTGAGGGGATTCTGGGGGAGCTGAGGGAGAGTCCCCTGGTTGTGAGGGCGGAGCTGGTGGGGGGCTTCCTGAACGTGTGGCTGGAGCCCCGGGAGTATTCGAGGAGGGTTTTCAAGGCCCTCTCCACTATGGGAGAACGCTATGGTGCACCGTCCTCGCTTGGAAGGAGGCTCAGGGTGGTGGTGGAGCACACGAGCGCCAACCCCGTTCACCCGATACACGTGGGCACGGCCCGGAACACTAGCCTGGGGGACACGCTCGCACGGATGCTCTCCTTCTACGGGCACGAGGTTAACCGCAGGTTCTACGTGGACGACGTCGGGGCACAAACGGCCTACCTTGCCTACGGCCTCCACAAGCTGGGGGGGCCCAGCGAGTGGAGGAGGCTCTCCCAGGGCTGGAAACCCGACCACTGGATTGGCCTGGTTTATGCCCTAACCTACCAGCTGGTGGAGCTCGCCGGGCTTAAGAAGAGGATAGAGGAGGCGCGAGACGAGGGCGGGGAGGAGTACCGGGAGCTCGTCTCCCAGCAGGACCGCCTGGTATCCAGCCTGGCCCGGCTGCGGGAAAGGCACCCGGAGGTCTTCGACCGGCTGACCAAGGCCATCATGGAGGACCCCGACCCCCAGGCCCGGGTCTACGAGTGGATAAGGCTCTACGAGAGAGGAGAGGAGCCCGTGAGGGGCATCGTGAGGTCCGCTGTCGAGATGGCCTTGGAGGGGATGAGGCAGACCCTCGACCGCATGGGGGCCGTGTTCGATGCTTGGGATTTTGAGAGCGACCTGGTCTGGGGGGGCCTCGTCGCGGAGATTCTGGCGAGGGCCCGGCAGAGCCCCTACTACACCCTACACAAGGAGGCCGAGGCCCTGGACCTTGGGAGGCTCGCGGAGGACCCCGAGGTTAGGAGGAGGCTCAGGATACCCGGGGCTCTTGAGATCCCCCCTCTCATACTTAGGAGGAGCGACGGGAGCACCCTGTATACCACGAGGGACATAGCTTATAGTGTGAAGAAGTACCAGGAGACCCACGCGGACCTCATAGTCAACGTGGTTGGGAAGGAGCAGACCCTCCCCCAGGCCCAGGTGAGGCTCGCCCTCTACGCTCTGGGGTACCGGGAGGTGGCGGAGAGGATGCTCCACTACAGCTACGAGATGGTAAACCTACCCGGCCGCAGGATGAGCAGTAGGAGGGGAGAGATAGTAACCGTGGATGAGGTGCTCGACAGCCTCTGCGAGGGGGCCCTGGGGGAGATGCAGGCCCGGGGCATGGACTACCCCCAGGACATGAGAGAGGAGATTGCCGAAAAGATAGCCGTGGGGGCCCTCCGCTACTTCCTCGTATCGGTGGATGCTGACAAGCCCCTCACCCTTGACATGGGGGAGGTGCTTGACTTCAACAGGAACACCGCCCCCTACATACAGTACTCCTACGCCCGCGCATCTGGTATACTCCGCAGGGCCGGACAAGCCCCCCTAGAGCCTCCAAGCCACGAGCCCGCGGGGACCCAGGGGGAGAGGTGGAATCTGCTCAAGCTGATCGGACAGTACCCCTACCGCCTCGGGAGGGCCGTGGCCGAGCTGAGGCCCGAGTACCTCGTCGACTACCTGGGGCGCCTGGCCAACGCGTTTCACAAGTGGTACGACACGGACCCCGTGCTCGCAGAGGAGGACCCCGGCGCGAGGGCTTACAAGCTGGCCCTCGTTGGGGCTCTCCGGAGGGTCCTGGGGAGCGCCATGCGCATACTGGGGGTGGAGCCCCTGGAGAGAATGTAGCCTACTTCCACCACGATAACCCGGGGCGGGGCCCGTGCGCCATGCTGTTAAGACCCTCGTGGGCGAGCTGAGGCGCACGGGCCAGAGCATGGCCTCCCTCACTCTAAGCCTTGGGGGGGAGTACTTCTACAGCCTTATGCTCCTCGCCACAAGGGACCTCCTCTCAGGCCTCCCCCTGGTGACGAGCCTTATTCCCGTCATGGCGAGCGTCCGGGGGGGCGTCTACTCTAGTATCGGGAGCAGGGTGTCCACTCTCCTCCACCTGGGCTACGAGCTGGGGGGCCTGGGGGGAGACTTTGCCCGCCGGCTGCACCGGAGTGTCTACCTGGTTCTCCTCCTGCTGGGCGTCTATGTGGCGCTTCTCACGGGGCTCCTGCACCCCGATATAAGCCTCCCCCAGGCCATATACGCGGCCCTGGCGAGCCTCAGCCTCGCCCACCTGGCGATGTTCCCCCTCGTCCTGCTCATGGCCCGGGTGGTCTTCTCCCGGGGCCTCAACCCTGACAACATAATGGCGCCCCTCATAACCCTCTTGGGCGACCTCTGGACCGTGCCAACCCTACTGCTCGTTGTCCTCGTCTTGGCCCGCTGGGGCTGGGTCCCCGCTATCCTGCTCATGGCGGTCCTCCTGTCCCTAAACCTGGCCGCTGCGGCTATTGGTCTATCCAAGAAGGGGGGTCCCCGGGTGGAGAGGCAGGTCGTGGGCCAGCTGGGCGCCAGCATGCTGGTGGCTATTGCGATGGAGGTGCTGGCGGGCCTCCTATTATCCCTGGGCTTCCACCGACTAGCATCCCACCCGGGGCTCCTGGCATCGTTGCCCATAATGATGCAGGCAGGGGGAGCTATAGCGAGTATTAGCGGGAGCAGGATATCAACTTTCCTCCACCTGGGCAGCTACCCGCCCCGCCTCCTGCCCACCCCTATGCTGGTCGTGGAGTACGCCCGGGGCCTGGTGCTAGCGGCCTACTCCTACGCCCTGGCGGCCCTCGTGGGCTGGGCGGGTTCTAGGACCATGGGCCTACAAGTGACCCTAACGGGGCTACTGCCCCAGGTCCTGGCAATAGGGATGGCCGTGGCCCTCGCCGCGCCACTGGCGGCTCACGTGGTGGGAGTGCTGGTGTTCAGGAGGGGGTGGGACCCTGACAACATCTCCATCCCCCTCCTCACGAGCCTGGTGGACCTCCTGGTCATAGCCCTGGCTGTGGGAATGGATTAATACCCCCCAGGCCCAGACATATATACGCCGGCCCCATGCGCCGGCATACGAGCATCTCCCAAAGCCCAGAGGGATGCGCCTTGGCATTGGCCTTCTCCGACAAGAACCCCGTACTCCTTGACAAGGACACCCCGCTTCTGGAGACCACCCGCCAGATGACCACCCGGGGCAAGTACCACGCCCTCCTGACCACGGGGGAGGGGCGCCTCTGGGGGGTTCTGAGCATAAGGGATGTGGCAAAGGCGCTCTTCGTACACGGGGAGGAGGGTATAGAGCTCGTGGAGGCGGGGAAGCTGGGGGGCATACTCCAGAAC
>JALTXS010000064.1 GCA_027048265.1 Desulfurococcales archaeon | reverse complement strand
CACGAGCCTCGCATATATGAAGCCCGCCAGGAAGCCCTCAACGGCTTTTATAACGAGGGTACCAGGAGCGTATTGTCCATAGCCCAGGTATAGGTCGGCCAAAGCACTCCCGAGGCCTCCTGCCACCATAGCTACCCACGGGCCACCGAGGGCAGCAGCGGTGTATATCATGGACTCGCCTAGGTTGAAGTAGCCTTGCGTCAGGGGAGTGCTAACGCTGACCAGTGTGGCCGCGAATACGAGGGCTGAGAATACACCCGCGAGGGCGAGCTTTTTGAGGAGCAGGGCCTCCCCCCTGTCCTGGCCTCCTCTGTCGGGCTTTGACATTGCAGGTCCCTGTGGTATGCTTCTATCAGGCTATACCTGGGACCCGGTTTGGACAATAAGTATTGTGGTAAGAACATGGACTCGGCTATGTGTTTGTGCGGTAACCTATTTAACACCGATATATGTTGATAACCGATATAATGAGGGTGATGTTCCTAGACACGACCTCGCCGGAGGCGGTATACATGACGCGCGCCGACGCAATAGTTGGTAATGCTAAGCTCGTTATAATAATATGGATAGTACTGCTAGCCCTGTCGATCCCCATGGCCTCTAGGGTCGACCAGGTTCTTGTATCAGAGGAGAGCGGCTTCCTCCCCGAGACTGCAGAGAGCGTGAAGGTGCAGAGGCTAATAAGCTCCTCAGGCGGACAGGGGGCTCCCGACGTCCTGCTCGTTGTGGACAACGTTCCTGTCAGCCCTGAAACCTATAACAAAACGAGGCAGGAGTGGAGCCAGCTGGGGTGGAGCGCTGGGAGGAGGGTCAGCTGGGTCGACGTGACCCTCCAGGCACATGAGGGCATAAAGAGGGGTATGGAGAAGGCCCTAAACCAGACGCTTGCCGCCCTCGAGGGATACGTAAGCCTGTGGGAGGCCCTTGTCAACACGACCGAGAACCTGAGAAGGCTGGAGCAGACCATAAACTCTACCTCACAGGCCCTGGTATCCGCCGATATGGTCCTTTCCAAGTACAACCAAGTGCTAGGCTCGCTGGTCAACACCAGGGATAAGGCCCTGGGAGCAGCCCAGGGGGTCCTAGGTCTCTGCCAGCAGGCACCTGACGTGTACACGGAGCTGATAACGGCGGGCGTAACGCTGGAGGCCCTCCTAGAGACGCAGACCCAGGCCTACCAGAGGGGCAGCCTCACCCAGGAAGACCTCCAGGCGCTACAGGTGCTTGCTGACGCGAATCCCCTTCTCAGAAAGCTCCTCAAACCCGAGATGGTGCAGGCGGTGTTCCAGTACACTATGGGCATCGGGGGGCCCAGTAATTTCGGTAACGCCCACGCGGCGCTCCTCGCGGTCCAACTTGCCCGCTTAACAATTAATGATACCCAGACCATAACGTTCCTCTACATACTAGCCAACCAGACTGCACCAATTTTGAGGAACCTTCCCGACCTTAGGACAACCGTGGCGCTAGAGGGACCCGACGCGGTCAGGGCCGCCGTGCAGCCCATTGTTGAAAAGACCGCCCAGGCTGCGATAGTAGAGTACGCCCGCGCGGTCTCTAGGGAGGCGGGGAACCCCCTCATAGCCTACATCGCCGAGGCCCTCGCGGAGAGGGGATGCAGGGGAGGAGAAGACAGCATTCAGCAGGTCCTTAGACAGGCCCTGACAAGGCTCCTTGTGGATCAGGGAGTCCCCTCCAGCGCAGCCCCCATGCTCGTTGATATGGCCCTCTCGGGTGATACGAGTATAGAGAAACTGGCCTTCCTCGCCCTTGATACTACCTATGAGCAGGCCCTGGCTCAGGGAGCCCCAGAGGACCTTGCCAGGATACTCAAGTCCCCCCAGGCCGCCCAGATCCTGCTAAAGCACGACCCACGAGCAATGGGGGTCTTAGCGGAAAACCCCGACACTGCTCGCGCAGCGGCGGTGGAGCTCCTTTCAAAAACAGCTGGGGCCAAGGGCCTCGACCCCCACCTGCTCCGGCTGGTGGCATCCTTGGGCCCGGAGAAGGCTGCCCTCACGCTCGTTGAGGAGAACGCACCTCCCCAGGCGAGGGAATTCCTGGGCCTTCTGAGGGAAAAGGGCATACCCCAGACGAGGGGCGAGCTACTAAAGATGGCCTCGGGGTCCCTGGTGGAGCAGATTTCAAGGATGGGGGGACTGGATAGGGATACTGCTGAGCGCATTGCTGAGGCTGCGCTCCGGGTCTTTAACGGCATGGGGAGCCTCGAGGCGGAGGTGGAGTCGCTTGCATGGGAGAAGCTCGTCGAGACATGGCCCTCGATAATAGGGGAGCTCAACGGGACCCTAGTAGCCCTGGATGGTAGGGCCTTCATTGTAATGCTATACAACGTGGACTACCAGGGCGCTATAAGAGACAGGGACGCCCTGGCGGCTATGCTCAAACAGTGGTTCCCCCACTCCCGCGTGCTCGCCACGGGCGATGTTGTGTCGAGGGAGGAGATGAGAACCACTAGCCTCGAGGACGTGAGGAGGAGCGACCGCTACAGCATGGTCCTGGTGCTAGTGGTCCTAGCCATCGTCCTCCAAAGCGTGGCAGCGCTGTTCCTCCCCTTCATCGGGATAGGGATGGGCCTCTCCCTAGCACTTGCCCTCGCCTACCTGCTGGCCTCCGGCGAACTTATAACCCTGACCACCATTGCCAGGACGGTCATGTTCTCCACCGGCCTGGGATTGGGGATAGACTACGCTACCCTGGTCTCGAGAAGGTTCCGGGAAGAGCTGCCCAGCTCCTCCACCCCCGTGCAGGCGGCTGCGAGGGCCCTTCGCAGGAGCACCCGACCCGTGGTGGCAGGGGCGGCTACCGCGAGCATAGGCTTCGGTAGCCTCGCGCTTGCGTGGGACTTTCCCTTCTTGAAGAGCATAGGGACCAGCGTCCCCCTGGCCATAGCTATGGTCACCTTATCGAGCCTGACACTGATACCCGCCCTTTTGGCCCTCCTCGGGGGCTCGCGTAGACTCTGGTGGCCCTTTGACCCCCGAAGAGCAAGAGGGGTGGACGCTTCAGAAACAGGTAGCCTAGGGAGGCTTGTTGAGAAGGCTGCTCCCCTCCTGATAGTTATAGTAATAGTTGCACTCATTCCCGCGATTGTTGTTCACCTGGGGTTCGAGGGGAGCCACGACCTCACGCTGATGCTCCCCGAGGGCACTGAGAGCCTGGAGGCCATGAACGTGATAATAGAGCGCTTCGACCCGGGCGTCATGTACCCCCTCACCATAGTTGTATCGGGCAACGAGACCGCCACGCGCATTGTGGAAGCCCTCAGCGGCTTGGAGTGCGTCTCCCAAGCCCGGGTTGCCTCAACGCTGGAAGACGGAAGGGTGCTTGTACAGGCAGTCCTATCAGTAGACCCCCTGGCGAGACAGGGCATCGAGTGTGCTAGGCAGGTCAGGGGTATGGTTAAGTCCATTGACGAGAAGGGAATGGTCGGGGGAGCGCCAGCGGTTAGCTTGGATCTGGAGGAAATGCTCAACGCGCGCTTCTACAACAGGGTCCTGCCCGCCGCGGTTGTGCTCATGTTCCTCTCCATGCTCCTCGCATACGGTGGCGTAGCGGTAGCGCTCAGCGCCGTGCTGGCGGTGGTCATTGCAGCGGAGCTTGCAATAGCCGCCGCGGTGTACTACTACACGTCGGTCCAGGGGATGGAGGTGCCCTGGTTCCTCCCCCTAACGGTCTTCACAGCCATACTGGGCGTGGGCATGGACTACAATAGCTTCTCCATAAGCAGGGCCGCTGAGGAGTACCGCAGGGCGCCTGGCAGGGGCGCGGTGGCCCGGGCTGTCTCCCGCTCAGCGTTCCTCGTAATGGGCCTGTCGCTTATAATGGCCAGCGCCTACGGGGGGCTGATGCTGAGCAGCATACCCAACATGAGGATGATGGGCCTAGCCCTGTCCCTCGGGGTCCTCTTCGCAGGCGTGCTTGCAAGCATGGTGCTGATACCCAGCATAATAACCCTGCTTGGCAGAAAGGCGTGGTGGCCATGGGGGCCCAAGGCGGAGGAGTAGGCAAGGAGCCCGACGAGGGCGAAGGGGGTTTCACGGAGATACTCCGCATGAGGCTCCGCTTCCTAGTGCTAACCCTCCTCGCAATAAGGCCCACTCATGGATA
>JALTXS010000063.1 GCA_027048265.1 Desulfurococcales archaeon | reverse complement strand
TGCCTTCTACCCCTCACCCTAGTCCAGGCCACGTAGAGCCTCAAAAGCACAAACGCGGCGACCAAGAGGCTCCCCCCGGCCACCACCAGGGTGTAGTGCTCCCCCGCCGCCAGGCCCAGGGCGAGCACCACCTGTAGCATCAAAAGCCCATCCACCATTATCACGAGGAGGACACGGGGAGGGACCCAGGGGTTGTAGAAGAACATGGGCTCCATCCTCGCAAGGACCTCGAAGACCAGCACGAGCAGGTAGGGCGAGGCCAGGGCAAGGGCCTCCCACAGGCTACCACCCCAACCCCCCAGGGGGCTCACTAGCAGACCCCCCAGGTACAGGGTTGAGCCAACGAGGATCAGGCCCAGTACAAGCCTCGAAGCACCCACACTCATTCCTCGCAACCTCTCAACACTCCCTGGCCCACCTGGTTTCCCCTCGGGCTCCCTGAGGGACTCCAGCTCCGCCAGTTTCTTTGCTCTAAATATAAGCGCCAGGCCCGCGGCCATGCTCCCCCCGCCCATGTAGAACCCCAGGGCCTCCGAAGAGGCCCCCATCCTCCCCAATACGATTCCTGAGACACCCAGGAGTGCCAGGATTACGCCCAGCTCCCGGTTCACCCTCGTCCAGACCCTCTGACTGTAGAAGGAGTACCCCACCCTCAGGCCAAACACGGGGTTACGGGGAATCCGGGGGGCAAACACGGCCAACACCAGGCCAGCCGCCACCAGGAACAGGGCTATCGCCTCATCCTCCCTCAAGACCCCTACCCTCCCTCTACCGACTCCTCGAGCAGTATTCGGGCAATTTCACGGGCCAGGGGCCTCAGTTCCCCCAGCACCCTCCTGCCCTCCTCTGTTATCATATAGTACCTCCGCGGCCTCCCACCACCCTTCTCGACACCCCAGAACGATTCGAGGAGACCCAGCCTTTCCAGGGTCTTCAGCGCCTCGTACAACGTGCCCTCGCTCGGCACCAATGCTCCCCCCGGGGCCCTCTGGAGGAGCTGGAGTAGAGCGTAGCCGTGCAGGGGCCCCTCTCTGTCGAGGCGGGAGAGTATCACGTACCCGTACACCCCTGTCCTAAGGTCCTTGAGGAGCTTACGAAGGGCCCTCTCGTGACCCCTATCCCCCCGTCTCAGTATCGAGGCCCATCGCCTCCCCTTACAGCTCTGGGGCTCCTGGCCGCTGAGAGGACAACCAGCACAACCGTGTAGGCCACCGCCCCCAGGGTGTTTGCAACAACCTTACCCCGCGAGGCACCCATAGCAAGGTTAGGGGCTACGAGGAGGACTAAGAGGACCAGGCCCGCCAGGAGGCCCGTGGCGGAGGGTGGGAGGCGCTGGAGCCTCTTGTCCAGGTACTCGTGCAGCCACCCGGCAAGGACACCTAGGATGCCTAGGAGCAGGACCGAGGAGACTAGTATCAGCAGAGGTGCCAGGGGGCTGTTGAGAAGCCACGATGCCAAGGTCCCCGCCAGTCCCTGGGGGACCCCGGCTTCCAGCAGCTGCCGCCCCAGCTCACCCTCCTCTAAATGGTGCAGCTGGTATAGGGTGGCCCCTGCAAGTACCAGGCCCCCCGCAAGGCCCGAGGCGAACCCGTTCTCCACGTATCGGTTCTCCCCCATTCTAGGCTCCCTCTCTCAGGAGTCTGCGGGCCTTTAGTAGGAGGAATAGGTTGAGGAGGGTGAGTGCCGCGTAGAAGATCACCAGCGGATTGGGCTTGACGACCCCATACCATTTCACCGCGATGGGACTGCCTAGGTTTATGCCTGTGTGCAGGAGTGCGAGGGACAGCCACCTCACTAATCGCCTAGACCAGGCGATGGAGAGTAGGACGGCGCTCGCCATGTGGAAGAGGGTGGCGTTGAGCCTCTCCCACCCCGAGAGGAGGTAGGGCTCCATGGATGTGGGCCCAGGGAGCCCCATGGACCTAAGGGCAGCCTGGCTCACCACAAGAACGGGGAGGACTACGAGGAGCACCTCCGCCCACCCGAACCCCAGGCCCAGGTAGGAGGCCCTTCGCGATAACAGGGTGTGGGAGAGGGCCGAGAGCTTGAGGCCCTCTTGTATTAGGCCGGAGAAGAGGGCCTGATAGGCTAGGAGTAGGGTGGGAGAGAGGGCCAGGCCCAGTTCCCGGGGGAGCCTCTGCAGGGGGGGCTGTACGAGGAGTGTAACGATAAGCAGGCCCACGCCGGTTATGAGCGCTGCCAGCCTCCCTCCCCGGGGGGCCTGTTTGGGTTCAAGTAGCATTGCAACGGGTAGGGGGAGGAGCACCCCCATTGTGATGATTATCGTGATGGGTAGAAGCAGCCTCCCCCAGTCTAACTGGGTCAGTAGGAGGATGGAGAGCTCCATAGGATGAGGTCACCCTCGGTGTCAGCGCTCCTCGGGCTCAACTATGGCCGCGGTACCGTAGGCCATTATCTCGGCCACGCCCTGCATTATCATGGAGGTAGTTATGCGTATCCCCAGGACAGCGTTAGCGCCCCTCTCCCGGGCCCTCACAGCCAGCCTGTGGAGGACCTCCTCCCGGGTCTGGGCCATGAGCTCGGTGTACTCCTTAACCTCCCCGCCGAGGATGTTGCGTATGCTCGCCGTTATGTCCCTGCCCAGGTGCCTCGCCTTGGCACTGCTCGCGCTTACTATGCCCAGGAGCTTAACCACCCTGTAGCCCGGGGGATTCTCGAGGGTGGTGAGGAGCATGTCCTCTCCCTGCATGGGCACCACCATCCAATACCTCGGACTCCGAGGTATTTATCGGTTTCCAGAGCCACAGGCAAATAACCCAGCGAGCACCATACAGGACCCCAGGGGGCGCCGGGGATGTGCCGGATACACACGCTCAGACAAACAATACCCATAAAGAGCCTAGGACACGTGAACTCCTACGCCATAGAGCCCGAGCCCGGGGGAGACTGGATACTTGTAGACCCCGGCTACTATAGCGCACGCTCTCTACATGACCTCGTGAAACAAGCCCGGGCCAGCGGCCTAAGGTTCGAGAACCTCCGGGCCATGATAGCCACGCACTTCCACGTCGACCACCTCAGCCTAGCCCCCCTCCTACAGGACCTGACTGGCGCTCCCCTTTTCATGGACCCTCGGGAAAAGGATCTCATAGAAAAAGGCGTCCCCGACCTCCTCCAGCCCATCTTGGACGCCTACCGGGAACACGGAATGCTCCCCGAGGAGATACAGTCCATCCTAGAGCACCACCCCCTCCGGCGGCTCGCGGCGGCCTACGATGAGCTCCTCAAGAACACCCGCATACAGCCCCTTGAGGGGGCCAGAAGGCTGGGCAACTGCATTCTCACCCCCAGGCACACGCCCGGTCACACGCCGGGGCACATGATGGTCGAGCTATCCCTCCTTCCTCGCGAGGGAAGGGGTACCAAGATACTCCTGACAGGCGACCACGTTCTCCCCCACATAACCCCCCATGTCGTCCCCTACGACCCCCGGGGCGACATGCTGGGCCGGTACCTTGAGAGCCTGCGAGAAACCCAGCGCCTCTACGCAGGCGTTAGGGGCCTGCCCGGACACAGGGAGCCCCTCCCCGATACGGGTGCTCGTGCTAGTGAGCTCCTCCAGCACCACGAGCAGAGGCTGGCTGAGGCCCGGAGGCTCCTCGAGGACCGGGGGCCCCTTACCGCCTACCAGGTAGCCCGGATGATGAGGTGGAGGACGAGGTACTCCTCGTGGGAAGACTACCCTCCGCCCGAGAGGTTCTTCGCCATGGGGGAGGCCCTCGCCCACCTCATCCACCTCGAGTCCCGGGGGCTCGTGTCGAGAACAGGGGGTGTACCTGTTAAGTGGAGGGCAACACCATTGTAGCATCCAGGCCCCGGCTCGGAGCGTTTGTGTGACGGTGGTTCTCCCCTTTTAAACGCCTCACTCCGTAACATATAGTATTGGATGGGGGCCAGGCCAGAATATGTCCGTAAACAAAGGGGAAGGGCAAATCAGGGACCCAGCCCAGAACCCAAGTTGGCATAACCGGGACAATAATGCCCACCAACAAACCCGGTCCATCCCAGCCCAATAACAGCAACCAAGACACGCACCCTTCCCGGCTCCCCAGCCCCCAGAGGAGGTGATACAATTGCCCGGAGCAGCAGTGCTACTCGCCACCATACTGGCCC
>JALTXS010000062.1 GCA_027048265.1 Desulfurococcales archaeon | reverse complement strand
ATTATCGGGTATCCTGGGGGTCCCCCTCGCGGTTTTGACGGGGGTCTTCATAGTAGAGTACAGGGGCACCCTGCTGGCGGGCCTAGCCAGGCTCTCCACGAGCAGCCTCGTGGAGGTGCCTACTGTCCTGATTGGTATGCTCGTCTTCCTCCTCCTGGTGAAACACATGGGCCATTACAGCATACTTGCGGGGGCGGTCGCGGTCTCCCTGGTCATGCTCCCCTACACCGTATCCTACGTGGAGAGGGCCCTCGCACAGGTCCCCCACACCTACAGGGAAGCAGGGTATGCTCTGGGTATGACCCGCGCCCAGGTAGCCTACCGTGTCGCCGTTGCTATCGCGGGGAGGGGCGTGGCGGCCGGGGTCCTCGTGGGTGTCTCCAAGGCCCTCTCCGAGACCGCTCCCCTTCTCTTTACCCTGGGGAGCGCCCGGGGTGTCTACCCCACCTCTCCGGGGAGCCTCCTGGCCTCCGGGGACGCGGTGCCCCTCCTCATATTCCAGCTGGCCCAGACCCCCTACGAAAACTGGCAGGAACTGGCATGGGGGGCGGGGCTCGTGCTGACGCTTCTGGTTCTCCTACTCTTCTTGTTGGTTAAGCTCATGGTGAGGGAGGTGAGGGTCTAGTGGAACCCGTGGAGGTTGTGGTTAGGGGTCTGAACGTATGGATTAACGGCAGGCAGATACTGTACAACGTGGAGCTCCGTGCTCTCCCGGGTCATGTAACCGCGGTCATGGGCCCCAGCGGGAGCGGGAAGAGCACCCTGCTCAGGGTCCTCAACCGCCTCCTGGACCTCATACCCGGGGCCCGGGCGGAGGGCATGGTGAAGATAGGCCAGCTCGACGTCCTCAAGGCGGACCCCTACCATGTGAGGAGGCTCACGGGCATGGTCTTCCAGGAGCCCAACCCCTTCCCCCACATGACCATCTACGACAACGTCGCAATCGGGCCCCGGCTCCACCGACTAGCTAGGAATAAGGAAGAGCTCGACGCCATGGTAGAGTGGGCCCTCAGGGCCGCCCACCTGTGGGACGAGGTAAAGCACCGCCTCGACGAATACCCCCACCAGCTGAGCGGCGGACAGCGGCAAAGGCTCAGCCTAGCCCGCGCCCTCGCCCTCAGGCCCAGAGTACTCCTCCTAGACGAGCCCACCGCCAACATTGATCCCGTCTCAACCGAGAAGATAGAACAGACCATATCCCAGTACGCCCGAGAGAACCAGGCAACCGTAATACTGGTGACACACTCCCCCACACAAGCGAGGAGACTCTCCCACCAACTAGTGCTGTTAGAGGAGGGCAGGATAGCACGCAGCGGCCCTACAGCAGAGCTACTTTCTAACAGCGAAACAATACCTGCGCCAGAATTAAAGTGAAGATTATCCTACGGGCTTCAATATATTATTTTTATTATTTTTAATCTTAACACCCTCTAGATGTTTCCTAAATAGTTAAGGTGAACATATTTACTATCTATACCCTTTTTTAATAACTCTGCCTTTTTTCATCTGACGTACTCTACTCCTTCCAGGTTTTCAAACTCTTGGTCTCCTGTTAGAAAGGGTATGCTGAGGCGTTTTGCTATTGCATAGCCAAGAGCGTCTATAAGAGAGAGGTTCTTGCCACTTTTCCTTAACTCGAGACGTAACATAGAGGCTCTAACGTAATCTTCATCCAATGCCCTGATGATGGTAACATATGTTCTAACAGCACGGATTATCTCAAGAGCCCTCCTAGAACCATAGTCCCTAACCAGCGCATATGCAAGCTCTAGAATATTAAACTCGCTAGTCAGAAGAGCTCCCTCTGCGTATCGCTCGTATACGGGATTACCCTTAAGGATCTCGACGAGAGCGTATGTGTCAGCATAGTAGCGTGTCAAGGTTTGTCAACCGTGTATACTTCTAAGCTCATCCTTGAGCTTTTGGGCGTCTATGTCCCAGTCCTTTAAGAGACCATATATCCCCTCAATCCTAACCCTTACCCGGGCCCCCTCGGGCAAGTCCAGCCGCTCCAGGGGGCGTAACATCCCCTTTTCGTAAATGGCTTCAATCACCTTGCCCATACACTTTCCCCCTTCTTATTTTATTTGAGAGAAAGCTATAACAATTTATGAGCCACACTACCCTAAAAGCTCGCCCATCCCAATCCAAGACCAAGAATATCCTAACCCAGGGGAGCAATCACTCCCAAATAGAAGACCTATACCACCCAGCTCAAGACCATTTACAGGTTATTATGGAAACGGGCCTTAGGGTGAATTACACTCCTTTCATCCTCCACAAAGGCAAATACACGTAATTTAGTAAAAAAGGTGCAAAACCCTTATCACGCGTCAACCGTTTAGACTGAAGCTCCTCACCATCTCCATTAAGATGAAGCCGTTCTCAACATCTGGTAAAATGTATGAAGTCACCAATTCTAGGGCAGAGTCTCACACTAGTGCCCTGTCACGCTGGTTTCCTTCCAAGTAAATCTTTCTTAATGAGAATCTTGCAGAGACGCTGGTTGGAGGCGTTTTTCAACCGGCTCTGCGCATCTTCTCCTCTATGTTCTTCACCAGCTTCCCTACGTCTTCGAGGGCGTCCTGGACGTGCTCCTCTTTGCACCAGCCCTCATTGAAGCAGGTGTGCATAGAGTTGGCCACGCCCCATACGCGGGTTACCCACTTGCCCAGCTCCCTCCGGAGCACCAGGGTGTAGTCCCAGAGCTCCCCGTGGCTGGTCAGGCGCTTGCCCTCCCTCCACGAGGCATAGGCCTTCACAGCCAGAGCTGCTGCACTCCAGAGCTTCTCCGCAGCCTGCCCCACATCGCCCTCCTCCAGCTCTCTCCGTGCCTGCTCGAGGAGCTCACGCGCCGCCTCCAGGTACTCCCCTGCCCTCTCCGGGGGGTCTAGGTCACCTGCTAGGAGCTCCACCAGGTACTCTTCCGGGGCCATGCCCTGTTCCCGGGCCTCCTCTTGGAGCCTCCTCGCGAGGCTCCGAGGGAGCCTCACCACCTCCTGCAACGCCATCCCGCTGACAAGAATTGGGAATTAAATGCTTTAAGGCTTGGCTTGCAACCAGTTGTGGTACAGTTGTGCTACACGAGTTTGTTTAGGCAAGCCTCACACGTGGGCGTGGCCGCTTACAACACATTTGCCACAAGCAGGGGGTCAGCTGGTGAGGGTTAGAAGCGCTCTCGCACGGGCTCCCTCCTTGGTGGTCACAGTTATCTCGAGGTAGCCGCTGTTGGGCTTGTCCAGGATGAAGCGGAGCTCCTTGGTTTCCCCGGGGTTGATAGTGGTGTTGTAGCTTATCTCGTCCACTAGGCCCTTGGTGGAGAGGTCCTTCACGTAGACCTTGTCCACGGTGAGCCTCCTCTCCCCAGGGTTCTTGAGGAACAGGGATACTATGGTGGAGGAGCTGGGGCTGGGCCCGGGGGCTGTGGTGGGCTCGGGCCAGGCGCCTTTCCTCACAATAATCTCGTCCACACAGTACTCCTGGCCGCCGAATATGTAGACGTTGTCGAAACTGTTGTAGGTCAAGTCGCTGGTCGACACCACTGCGTGGTTCCCCGAATAGAGCCACTCGGAGGCCAGGGTCCCGTTGCCGAAGATGTAGAACCTCCCATAATACCAGACGCCCACGGGGTCGGGGGTGACGCTCTGCTGGGTTATTATCGTCCCGCTGTAGCTGTCCCTCCTATCCACCCCCAGCCTATCCGTGCCGTGGTTGTATATCCACCCATACCCGTTCCCAAACCCGTCTATGAGACCCACCCTGTCGGCCGGCCCACCGTTGAAGTTAACCCTCTTCACCCAGAACTCCAGGACAATCACATTACCCGCCCGGTTCAGGGTGAGGCCCAGGCTCTTATAGGCCCCATTAGGGTCACTGTTCGCCGTCTTGAGCAGACCCAGGTTCCCCCAGCGGGCGCAGCTCGCGGAGTAGAGCACCTGGCCCCCACTGTACTGGGTCCCCCAGGGGCTCCCATCCACCCCGTCCTCCGCCCCATCGTAGAAGTACACGACGTTGCCCCAGCTGTAAAGGCCCTCATAGGGGTTCCGAGTAACATTGTAGACCATGTAGATGGTCACGCCCCCGCCCGCTGGGACGCTGGGGACCCTCACCCACGCCACCAGCTCCCTCGCACCCGTATCCAGACGCTGGACCCAGTAGGGGAG
>JALTXS010000061.1 GCA_027048265.1 Desulfurococcales archaeon | reverse complement strand
ATGTCCAGGGGAACCACCATGCTGTAGCCAGGCACCGAGACGAGTTCCAGCCTTGGGGGTAGAGTGGGGCACTTGGTGGTCTTGGCCTTCACTGTTATTGTGCCCAGTTTCCTCCCCTCGCTCTTTAGTTTGAGCTCTATGACAACGGGGAGGCTCGTCCCAGGCGTCGTGTTCAATAGGGCAATGCCTATAGGCGGCCACGCGTCCCAGTTCACTCTGACCTCACCCACCTTCCCTGGGGCGGAATAAGTTATTATCTCCAGCTCGCTTGGATCTAGGTCCTCCCTGACATAGAGGAGGAAGGGGGCAGCCACTCTATCGCTGCAGGGAAACACGATGCTCTCCCGCAAAGGAATCGCCATTGCGGGGAAGCTGTCCGAGAGGAAAGCTGTCCTATAGTAGTTTACGGGCTTGCCGTCAACAATTCCAATACCGCGGGCCTCTAGTGCAAGGGGCTCTGTGAGGAGGAGCTCGGGGGTTAACAGGGAGAGCGCGGCCCCCAGGTGTGCTTGGGGGTCAAGTGTTATGGGCGTGACTATGCCGCCGAGGGTGGCCCAGAGTCCCAGTGATAGGGTGAAGCGGAAGGGTAGGGTGACTACCGCGAGGATGTCTAGGAGCTGTGCCAGCAGGCCTCGGGTGGGCTTACCGGTGCCTAGGTGGAGGACCATCGCTGTCTTCACCATACCTGTTGGGGCATTGACGTCCCTGATCTCCATGATTATCCAGTGTCCCCAGAGGAGCTGGAACTTGTTTGAAGCGTTTATGTAGAGGTAGGCGGTGAATGGGGGTATGCCGGTCGCGTTCTCTATCCATACCTCCAGACCTTGGTACTTGGAGTCGAGCAGGGGCCTCAACTTAACGGTCCTATTGTAGGGACCTATGGGCTCTATTTTGAGGGGGTAGACGACCATTTTTCCCTGCTCTGGGGGGATTAGCGGGGAGTCCACATAGACTGTGTAGGAGGGAGATTTGAGCGGGTATAGGTCTAATGCCAGGGTCTGGAGGAGCCTGTTCTCCTCGTCAACGACCCCCAGGAGGAGCTTGAGCGGTGCCACCCAGTAGCTGTAGTTCTCGCCAAGCCTTACCTTTGCAACAATACGGCCCGGAGGCGCTATCTCCCCGGGCAAGAACTCTACCGTAACGCTTGTTCTCTTGCCTTCTAGAAGGCCTCCCGGCAGCAAGCCTTCACCATGGCTCTGCCAGAGGCCTAGAAAAACCGGTTTGACCCTGCCAGTATAGCCGTGGAGGGGCTTCACGTATAGCTCTATGGGGGCTTCAAGGCCTTTGGGTAGTATAATGCTCGACGCGTTGACCTCGACAACGAAGTGGGGTAGGGGTGTGTTGGTGTTTGCCTGTTCTGGCGTTTTGGTTATCGTAGTAGTTCCCCGGTCCTTTTCCCGAACCAGGGTGGGCTTTTGATGTGGGGATGTGGGGGGACTCTGCTCCCTTTGTTTAGTTAGGTTTTCTGCAGGAGCTTGTGTTGATGTATGTGTTTCCCTTTGTTTGGTTTCGATTTCTTGGGTGACCGTCGATGTGTCTGGGCGTGAGGGGTTCTCATTCCATTCTGTGCTGGCAGCTATGAATAGAAAAACCATGAAGAGCATCAGTCCCAGGGCCTTTTTCAGGCCCATTTTCGCATCACTGGCCCAGGTTATGCTCCCGTGTTTTTCAATACTTTTCGCAAATAACAAATTGTACACAGGTAAATGGATAAACCTGTCGGTTATGCATCATGACGCCTAGGTATAACCGTGGCATAACCGCGGGCTTGTGACAGGCTCTTCCAAGGGTTCATTACAATAGCTCCCACGAGGGTTATGGGTAGATTATTTTTCAGAGAAGCCACATTCGGGGGTTTAAAGCAGGCGTTCACCTCTTTTCCAAAATCATGCCCTCTGTAGTTTTTTATATGGTATGGAACATATTCTTCCACATGGTGTATATTATGGAATATGAAGTGAGCGTTGACAAGCAGGGGAGAATGGTGATACCCTCCCAGGTGAGGAAGAGGCTAGGTCTGAGTGGGGGTGGGAAGCTTCTCCTGAGGGTGATTAATGGAAAGATCGAGCTCGTCCCAATCAGCAAAGACCTTGAGAAAAGAGTGGCTAAATGGAAGAAGATGGCAATGGCTACAAGGTCTAAGGCCTTCACGGAAGACCACGCTGGAGGGGACTGGAAGTGGGTGAGCAGGGAATATGCTGAGCGAAAACTTGGGCTCCGTTGAAGGTGTTGTTGACGTAAGCGTTATAGTCCCCCTATGCTTCGATAACCCTCTTAAAAAACATGCGGTTGAGTTTATAGAAGAAGTCCTTACCCTGAGGAGGCGGGCAATAATACCCGTGACGGCCCTTCTAGGAGCATATCACATAGCGACAAAGTATCTCAAGACACCTAGGCGGGCTGTAAAAAAGGTACTAGTGGGTCTTCTAGAAACAAACTCTCCCGCCCTCTACCCCTCTCTCCCCCCTATCGTGGCAATTGAAGCCCTTGACGCCGCAGTAGCGTATAACATCGAGTCCTGGGACGGGTATCTCGTGGCTCTCGCCAATACCCACGGTGCCAGAACAATATATACTATGGATGCCGAGCTGGAAAAGGTGAAGGAAGTGGTTGTGGTCAACCCATTCCCACGCAACAGGGTCAGGGAGTACCACAAATACATTAGGACGCTGTTGGAAGCCGAGTCATCAAGGAAGAGTTATACATGAATACTCCTACAGCAGAAGACTATTCTTCAGCTATAATATTTTAGAGGATCCATTGTTCCCGAGCATTAGGTGCGTATTCTGTTCAGACTAGGAATGCTTAGCCCAGGAATTGCTCTTAAAGAGATGCCTGCCAGATGGGTTAATTGTTTGAAGTAAGTACAGCGTCATTCCCATTAAAATCATTGGCCCTTATTGAGCGCCTCTAGTTTCTTCTTTACTATCTCGGAGACTAGCTTTCCGGGAGCCCTGCCACGCAGCTTATCCATGGCCCTTCCCATGACCAGCCCCATTGCCTTTGGACCCTTAGCCTCTATCTGGGGGCGTAGCTCCTGTATCAGCTGGTCAATTATGGCCTCTACCTGTTCCCTTGGCAGTACCTTTAACCCGTGTTTCTCGGCCAGCTTCTCGGGGTCCTCTGAGGGGGACTTGCTCATGAGCTCAAGCAGTTTCTCCAGACCCTCCTTACTTATGTCACCACGTGATAGCAGCTTGAATGCCTCATGGATGTGGTGTGGTTGGAGTTTCTCTACGGGGACTCCTTCTCGCTTGAGTGCCCTGAGGGTCCCGGTCATGACGGAGGCTATGTAGGAGGCCTCTAGCCTGTCCTTGTACTCCTCCATTAGCTCCTCTATGAGCAGCATGTTCTCGTCGTCCAGTACCTGCTGGGCTAGCTGCTTGTTAAGTCCCAGGGACTCCACGTAGTAGCGGAGCTTCTCCGAGGGGTCGGGGGGCGCGTATGCCTTGGCCTCATCCAGCAGCTTGGGGTCGACCCTCATGAGGGGGATGTCGGTCTCGGGGTACATCCTGGCGGCACCGGGCTGGGGGCGGAGGAACCTCGTCGTTCCATCAGGCTGGGCCATGCGAGTCTCCTTGGGAACCCCGTCGAGGGCTAGGGCTATCCTCTCCAAAGCCGCCTTTAGGGCTCTCCGTGCGTTGTCCTCTTGGTCCACTATGAGGAGGAAGCTGTCCTGTGGCCCTACTCCCAGTCTCTCGGTGATTGCCTTGACCTCGTCCTCCCCGATACCGTAGCCGGGGAGCTCATCGCCATGGAACAGGCCCTTCACATCACCCCAGAACCTAGCGTAGTCGGCGACCTCGCTCCCGAAGCGGCGTCCCTCCTGTATCTCCCTTCCTAGCAGCCCCCTTACCCCGGGGGCTCTGGCTGCGAGTGCCTTGGCTCCCTTTTTCTGGAGGTTCCTCCTAACCACCTTGCTCTTGCTGTCTCTTAGAATATCCGTGACGTCAACCAGGGGCTGGCTGGTGAAGTCCTCCTTCCTGAGCCCCCGTGCCCTCATCTCGTCCCTTATGGCCAGTAGGCCTAGCTGTCTCCGGGCCTCGTTCTCGACCACCTTGGGTAGGAGCTGGAGCTCCTGCACGCCCTTGACCTCCGTCTTAACACCCCCCTCCACGGATATGTTCAGGTCCTGGCGGATGGTCCCAATGCCTCTCTTCACCCTCCCCGTCAGGCGGAGCATCTGGCCTATCTTCTT
>JALTXS010000060.1 GCA_027048265.1 Desulfurococcales archaeon | reverse complement strand
GCCCTCTTCGAGATACTCAGAGAAATGCTGCAGCAGACGCGGGCATCGTCCCCCTAGCAGGTAGAGGTAATACATGTTTGCTCTCCAGGCACGACGATCAAGCCCATTATTATGCCCAACTGCTCTGTCACCCAGGATATTTGGGCCGTCATATCGCCGCATGGTTTATTATTGTGTGAATACCTAGCATACCACTAACCCATTCTACTGGAACGGCAATAACCATTCCTGTAGAAGGGTCTCCTAATAGCGTGGTGCAAATTCTGTGACAAGTCCCCATTTGGAAAAGGAAGTCCTCACCCTACTCTCCCGCCTAGTCGAGATAAGGACGGTTAACAGCCCCCGCGACGGTTCTGTGGTGGGCCCTGCAGAAGCCAAGGAGATTCAAGCAGCGCTCCACGACCACGGGTTCACCCAAACCAGCATAATAGACGAGGGCGGTAGCCCCATCATAATAGGGGTAAGGGGGAGGGGAAGGCCAGTAGGCCTCTACATGGCCCACGTGGACACGGTTCCCCCGGGTAGTGGCTGGAGCGGCGACCCCTTCAAGCTAAGGGTATCCGGTGAGCGGGCCATTGGAAGGGGGGTTGCCGATGACAAGGGTAACGTTGCCGCCATTTCACTTGGGCTCAGGGGCTACGAGCCCCCAAATGGCACCATAATAGTCGCCTTCACCAGCGACGAGGAGACAGGGGGCTTCAGCGGGGCCCTCTGGCTTCTCGGATGGCTGGAGGAAAGGGGCCTGTTGCCCGACTACCTCGTGAACGGCGACGGGGCCTTCTCCCGCGTGATAATACGGAGACGCAACGTGATGCTCACAAGGTTAAGAGTGCCCGCATCGTCCTCAAAGGCGCGGGGATGTGTAGTTGAGAGGGAGTTCACAGCCTCCATAAACAAGCCCACCCGCCATGCCGCCTACTTCACCCCCGGTGTTGACACCCACCCCCTCCTCCAGGCAAGCGACTGGATAAGGAACAGTGACCTACTCGCCATAAGCCTGTGGGTAGAGAACGTGAAGAACAACGTAATACCTCCCAGGGCCAGGCTCAGGGCCCTCGTACCATGCGGGGCGGAGGACTGTAGGGAGGAGGAGTGCAGAGAGCACGACTATGACCCCAACCTCACACGCCTCCTGGCGGCCATACTACCCCTTTCACGCTCCCCCTTCAACGTCGAAGGTTACAGCGATTTTGGTGTAACGAGCACCCCCAACACCTACTATCCCACAAGCGGGGTCCATGAAGTGGAGATAGATACCCGGGTTATGAGTAACGATGCTGGGCACATAAGGGAGAGGATGGACACGGCGCTGAGGGAAAACGGCCTCGAGGGATACGAGCTAGACGTGGCAAGTGGGGGAGGCTACCTCAACACCCCCCGAAGCCACTGGCTCGCCCAACTGGCGGCGAGGGTTAACAGGGAGCTGGGACTCAGCGACCAACTGGTTGAGGCGGCAGGTGCCAGCGACTCAAGGCACTACTCGGTGAGGGGCATACCCGCCATAGACTACGGGCCCCTGGGCTGGAATGTCCACGGGCCCGACGAGGCGGTCAGCATACCCCATCTGCTCAAGGCCGTCGAGTTCTACCGGAGGCTCGCCCTGGCCATTCACGAGGACCCCCAGAGGGTCACTCGAGGGTGAAGGTCTCAATAGCCCGGTAGAGGCTCACATAGGCGGCGTCCAGCCACTCCCTCCCAAAGGCCTCACGTGCCCTGCGGAGGTCCTCTAGGATCCCCTGGGGGTCCTCGGCTAGGCTCTCCAGCCTCCTGGCGAAGCCTCTGACCTGCTCTCTAACCACGGGCAGGCCCAGTACGTACTCCACAAGCTTTTCGTCCTGGTTGAGGAGGGAGAGCGAATGGATAACTAGGGCCTTAAAACTGCTTCCCGACTTCTCGAGAAGGTCCTCTAACCCTTCCTCAAGCAGAATCCTGTCAAGCAAGGAGCCAAGGGCGAAGGAGAGGCCAATGGTGAGGCCCATCACCCTGTCGTGCTCCTTCCAAGACATCTTCTCCACCCGGAATCCCAGGTCCTGGAAGAATCCCCTAAGCCTCTCCTCCCCCTCACGGCCCCCCACCTCCATGGTTATCACCTTGAAGGCGCTGGGGGTCGAGAGAGGAGCCCCAGGGCCGAAGAGGGGATGCGCAGAAGCCGCATGGACGCCTGGGGGGAGTACTTGGTAGGCGTCAATGATCCCTGTTTTGAAAGTAGCTATATCGAACACGAGGGTGCCCCTCGACACAATGGGGGCCAGCTGCTCTAGGACACGGGGAACCTCCCAGGGAGGCGTGGCGACCATTATCATATCCGTACCCGCTAGTTCTCTAAGCTCCCCTGCGGCCCGGGCCCCAGTCTTCTCTGCGAGCTCTGAGGCTCTCCCCCGCTCCACGTCGTATACCGTGACCCTCATACCCCTCCGTGTCAAGAACCAGGTAAACCAGCCTCCCATCCGCCCAGCTCCGATTATCCCCATCCCGGTGCCTTTTCCGCTCTTCCTCCTAGCCATCCTGGCTCCCATCCGTAGAAGGGGGTTCAAGCAGTCTTTTCCCAACTAGGGCGCCAGCTCCTAATAAACCTCCGCAGATAGGATCTGGGAAACCGTGCACCATACAGGAGAGGGCTGTCTCTACCTTTGCTCCTCCTTACACGCTTTGATAATAATCTTGAAGAGGGGGGCCCAGCGACCCGACCTTTCCAGCACCTTCCTCTCCCTCTCCGCGTCCACCAGCTCCAGCCCCATTCTCCTCTTGAGCTCCCCGATCTCCCTGCACACCCCCATCCTCTCCTCAAGCAGCCGTAATAACTCACTATCTATCTCGTCAATGCGTCTCCTCAGCGCATCCAGGGCAGGGCTTCCCATGACAGCCACCTCAACACATGGTCGGCCAAAACGAGGCGCGTCACCGCCTGCACGGCAGCGCTGCCCCTAATAGCTATACAGGGGTCGTGCCTCCCCTCCCCCACAATGTTGTCCTCCCTCATCTCAACAAGGTCCACCGTGGGCTGGGGTCTCCTAATGGTGGAGGTGGGCTTGAAAACCGCCCTGAAGACAATACGGCGCCCCGCGCTCAGACCGCCGAGAACACCCCCCGATCTGAGGCCCCCAAGCTCTACACGACCCTCCCTAAGAACCCACGGGTCATTGGACTCGCTCCCCCTCATACCCCCCAGGGCAAACCCAGCTCCCAGCTCAAACCCCTTGACACCAGGGATGCTGAGGACTCCCCGAGCGAGCTCAGCGTCGAGGCCCTCCGTGGGGGGATCGCCCAGTCCCGTAGGCAGGCCGTCTACGAGGGTCTCCACCACACCCCCCACGCTGTCCCCCTCGCGGAGCGCGTCTACCACCTCCTCCTCGAAGGCCCTCTCAATGGCGGGGTCAGGGGAGGCGAAGGGCGATGAATACACCCTCTCCTCAAGCCTATCCAAGTCCACAGACTGAGGGTCCACACTCGCCCTTGCCTCACCTATCTGGACCACATAGGACAACACCCTAACCCCCAGTTTCCTGAGGAAAAGCTGGGCCACAGCACCCCCCGCCACTAGGGCGGCTGTCCTCCTGCCCGAGAACATCCCACCCCCACGATAGTCGTTATAACCGTGGTACTTCACTCTCGCCGGATAATCAGCGTGGCCAGGCCGGGGCTTCCGGGAGACAACCCTCTCGTAGAAACTGCTATCAACATCCCGGTTCTTCACGAAAAGCACCAGGGGCGCCCCTGTGGTATAGCCCCTGAAGACCCCCGAGAGCACCTCCACGCGGTCCTCCTCCCTACGGGGGCTGGTGAACCTCCCCCCGGGCCTCCGCCGCCTCATCTCCCTCGCTATAAACTCCTCATCATACTCCACGCCAGGGGGGAAGCCCTCGATGAAAATGCCCACCCCGGCACCATGGCTCTCCCCAAACACCCCATACCTGAGCAAACGCCCCTGCACCCCACGGTCACCTCCTCCACTCCAACTGGGCCCCCAGGCCCTCCAGGACCTGGAAGAAGTTGGGATAGGACTCCACCACACTCTCGGGGCAGCTTATCTCAACCGGCCCCGAGGAGGCCAGGGCACCCACCGCAAAGCTCATAACAATGCGGTGGTCACAACGGGACTCCACCCCGAGCCTACCCAAGTTGTCTACAATGTTCTCAAGGCGGTCGCTCTCCTTGTACCTCAAGTGACCCACTCCCCTTAACCTAGAAACCCCCCGGGCGAACGCTGCCAGGACACTGAATAC
>JALTXS010000059.1 GCA_027048265.1 Desulfurococcales archaeon | reverse complement strand
CCCGCGGTGAAAACCCCGGGTTCACGGAACGTGTGCTGATCCAGGGGATCGAATCGTGCTTTGACTAATATGGCGTACTCGTGGGCCATTGCGGGTGACCTCCTACAGCGATCCCTGTACTACGAAGGCGGCCCGGACTAGCTCGAGGGCTAGGAGCCGCCGGACGAGGGCATCCCCGTTGCTACCCTGGGACCAGAGCCGGGCGAGGACCTGGGGGTCGAGCCACTCCTGCACCGTGGCCTCCAGTCCATTCCTCTTGACGCCGTCGGGATCCAGGACCGCGTATATGGGGCTCTGGAAGGCGATTTTCTCGAACCCCCCACTAGCCGTTAGCGTTTCCTCCCTCCTGTCACCATCCCCCGGTAGTTGGTTCTTGAGCATGTTAAGGAGCTCCTCGGCTCCACCCGGTCTGGCCTCGTTTCTCTTGAGGAGGCTCCTGTAATACGCCCGGAGGGCCCCACCCCCATCCCCCCCGGGGGTGGGTAGGGTGGACTTCTCAGCTATTAGCCTTAGCCTCTCCTCCTCTCCCAGGAGGTCTCTGAAGACCCCACGTGTCAACAGGGGTCGGGGGCGGTTGCAGGTGTCCAGTTCCCCCGCGTGGGCAGCGTGTAGGAGGACCTCGGCAAGCCGGGGGCTGTGTAGGAGCAGGGGACCCTTATCTCTATAAGGGGGTGTGGAGAGGGGGAGGAGGGCGGCGGCCCTGCTCTGGCTTGCAATGACCGCTGTGTCTTTCCCGTCCCCGCTTGGGGCCCCTCCGCCTGTTCTCTCAAGCGTCTTTGCAAGGTCTAGGAGGCTTCTAAGGCTGTCTATGGCTAGCCACAGGGGGTACTTGATGTCTATGGTCAGGAGGGCGGCGCTCCTCCCATAGGCCGCTAGGGCGGGGACGGGGACCATTACGTCGGGGAGGGAGTTGAACCCTATCCCAGGTTTCGCGGTTGCTTTGTAGACCCTACTTAGCCCCTTGGAGTAAAGTACATGCTCGCCAACATAGGGATGGGCGGGGGGACGGGTGCCCCAATAGGTGCTCCGGAGGGTCTCAAGGGTCTCAAGGGAGCTGGGGAGGGCGGTGAACGCGTCTATGCAGGGCTCCCGGCGGAGGGCCTCGTAGGGGGGAAGCACCGCCATGAGGTCGTCCCCCGCCACGTATATGGGGAGACCCCCAAGCGACTCTATAACGCTCCGGTCCAGAACCGCCTGGACCGCCAAAGACCGGGAGACGGTATAGTGGAACGAGGGGGTTGCAAGAGTCGTAAGCTTGCCTCCCTCAGAAGCCACCCGTTCGCCGAAAATGTTTTCCAATACATCTCTGCTGTACACATCAACGGCAAGCTGGTATATCTTGGCAATAGTCTCCCTTAAGACTTCTGCATTACTCTGCAAATGGAGGACGCTCTCGACATAACTCCTCGGTTCGGGGCCGAGCTCGCCGGAGAGCAGGCGGCCCATCGAGTCGCCGTCCATGTAAATGAGAGAGATGTTCTTCCTATACCTTGTGACGCCCCCGTCTCGGGAAACCCTCTCCAACAATGCCACGACCTTACCCGCGTAGCTCCCAGCCTCCTCGACGGGTATTTGCAGACTGGTTCTCAGCCTATTCCTAAGATTGCGTGCGAAGGCCTCATCGTGGGCAGCCTCGAGGACAAGCGCCTCGGCCAAGTCAACTATATCACGCTTTACACCA
This sequence comes from Desulfurococcales archaeon, assembly GCA_027048265.1. Lineage (GTDB taxonomy): Archaea > Thermoproteota > Thermoprotei_A > Sulfolobales > Fervidicoccaceae > JALTXS01. The sequence goes on along the minus strand of JALTXS010000059.1, from coordinate 2,577 downwards.
GTTTGCCTGCGAATATACCTCTTGTCGCGGGGCTCGAGGAAGGTGTTGGGAGCCACACTTCCGCGTATAACCTGGTATGCTTCCTCCTCGTTTTTATGGAGATCATTTAGCAGGGGTACCAGGTCATGCACCCATCGCATTAGGGCTGCGTAGCCCAGGCGTGTTCGCGTTGTGAGCACGTCCACCGTCTTGACGTGTAAAAGCCTGTAAATCCACTCGGGCATGTCTATGCCCACAAGGAGGCGGGAATAGCCCCTGACAACTCTCCGGAACAACCGCTTCACATAACAATAGGGGCAGAGACGCTCCTCCCCCACCTCCCTCTTGAGAGCAATGAGCTGCTCCCTGACATCCTTTGAATGCCCCCCGCCGTCACTATTCAAGCGGTCCAAGATACGGGACAACTCATCCCCGTCAACCACCGCGGGAGCCCTTCCACACACGGTGCACTGTTTGAAGGAACCACCCGGCTCGGGGCACTCCTCGCAAGAGCAATGGTAAAAGCGCGCCAGCTCCAGATAACCACCCCCACCCCTCCCCCCTCTCGGACTAACTCCGTCGAACCCACTCCAATACAGCCTCCTAAAAGCAAGATCATAAGCCATCTTGTACTTGATCTCTTTCACGACATTACTAACTTTTTTAGCAGGGTTCTCAAGGCATAAGGTAGCTTCCTTGCAGATCCCGTCTCTGAGATAGTGCTCGTCTACACGTTTGTCAACCTCACGCAGGCTGTCAGCAAGTCTTGAAACTGTGACTTCTATGGGGAGCGGGGGTTCGAGTTTCTTGAACAGGTATTCTGCGCGGTCGTTGGCCGTGGTTCTGAGTACGCATGCCTCTCCCTTTTCGCCTAAGCTTCCTAGGTGTTGCTGGAGTTCTTTTAGGAACCTGTGGAGTCCTGGGAACTTCTTTTCCACCCCAAGCCCTTCTCTGTCAATACTCTTCCCTATTAGGACTAGGTCAACGAGCTTCCTCCAGGCTCCCCAATAGTTGTCCCAGGCCTTCTCCAGGACAGCGTTCTTATCACTACACTCCTCCTCGGGCAGGACCAGGATGGCCTCATTGGGGGAAACCGGGTCTATGGGCCAGGACCAGTAGAGGCCCAGCATTCTCTTCAGCAGTAGGCAGGGACTATCCCCCTTCTTAGTGCTCTTCCTTGCCTCCAGCGCGTGTATGGGCGCCTCTGGGCCACATATCTTCGCCCACAGCTTGGAGGAGTAGAAGGGGTGGAGTCTACTAGGGGGCCTCATCATGACCGCGGGCCCGTGCCTCTCCACCCAGGGTTCAATGGTACGCCATGTAAGGTAGCTGGCAAGCCAGCTGGCGGCCCAGATGTCCCTCAAACGCCTCGTCTCGGCAAGCCACCCGTGCAGGGAGCGGAGCTTGACCTTAACCAGGCATCCAAATGGTTCCTGGCTAATCCCACTGCCTCGTTTCTTGTAGAATAGGGTGCTGGCCGCCACAGCCATGTTGTGGTCGAATATGCTGTGCGTGGGCGACCTGGTATCTGCGAGAGAGGTGGTGCGGCCAATAGTGTACCAGAGGGCCTCGTAAACACCCGCCACTATTTCAAACAATACCCGAATATGCTCTAGGACACCCTGGTTCAATGCTCCTCCTTTTTGACGTAAATACTCAGCAAAGTAAAGCGTGACTAGTACACTGAGGCTCAGAACATAGCAGGCAATCCTCTGGCCCCTCCTCTTCAAGACTCCCCCATTATCGGCACGGTTAGTATTAGTGGCCTGATTGTCCGCACTGCCTTGGCCATTAGAGCCACCCATGCTATACTCAAGGCTGGGTCTGAAAAGGTTTCTGAAGACCAGATTCTTACCAGACTTTGCACGACTACCGACAATACCATAGATGGTGTACCTGTCAAGCGTTGACGCAAATCTATCCGCTCTCTTAACTAGTCTCCACGCTTTTCTGAGTGAATCCTTACATTGATTATCGCACGATAAACCACAACCACCTAAACTTACTCCCAACGCCGATTCAATCTCATCAGCCAAACGCGAAATATTAACATTTAACTCCCTAAAGTAGCCTTCTCGCTCAAGTTTGCGAAGGCCTTCAACAAGACCAACTACAAGGAAGTAGAACAAGAACAGACCATGATACTCATGAACCCCAAGTTTCCCATCTTCATTAGGATCAAGAGGTGATATCTCTTCAAGGTATCTTTTAGAGCATTCTACAAAATCTATCCTACCCAGAATCTCCTCCAATGTGTGAACAATTACTCTTGCTTTACAGTACAGTTCCTCCCCGTTGGGAAGGTTTTCATAGTTTTTTCTCTTTAGAAGCTCCCCCAAAACCCTACATTGTCGGCTTTCTATACTACCATCACTTGTTATTGTAGATGGGCTCACGTTTCCGGCTATTTCACACATGTGCTCATAGATGGGGACCAGGGATGAGTATGGTTTGTTCAATCCTTTTTTCCTCTGAAGTCTGCGTGTAATGATTAGTTCTTTCCATGGGGGGTCGTGGAAGAGTGCCATGAGTTTGGCGATCTCTCTTGTAAGCTTGAATGTGTCTTGGGGGGTTTGTTGGGGGGTCATGGGGCTTCCC
>JALTXS010000058.1 GCA_027048265.1 Desulfurococcales archaeon | reverse complement strand
TTCCGTCGCAGAGAGGCTTTTTCTGAGAGGCTCCGCACCTGCATAGGGCCGTCCTTACCTTACCATCGACCTCTACTAGGAGGGGCCCGTTCTTGGCTGCTATAATCCTAAACCGGGGCATGGCCTCGTCCCCAGGGTCTTTTTGACAAGTTGTATGGGTGCCCACATGGGTGAAAATAATGTTTTTGCAAGTACGGGCCTTATAGCTCAGGGCAGGAGGCCCCTGAGCCAGCCCAGCGCCGCGCCTAGCTGGTCTCCGAAGGCGAAGCCCGTCACGTGGAGGGCGCTCGCCACGCTCGCAGCGACGCCTGCTAGGAAGAAGAGCTTGTTCCAGACAAGGCTGTTGAACCGGGTTATTCTGAGCCCATAGGTCTGGCCGCGGAGGGGGTAGAGCCAAGCAACCCCATAGACGGTCAGGCTGTCGACCGCGAGGTGGGAGAGCATGCCCGAGGCCCAAGAGACCCCCACAAGCAGGGAGAGCCTCGGCCCCGCACCCAGGTACAGGGTGGCGAAGGAGACCAGCAGGGTGGTCAACAGGAGTGCGAAGACATTGTGCAGGGTCTTGCGGTGGACTCCGAACTTCACGTCGTTGTCGGGAAAGACGCCCGCCACCCCAGCAACGAGCCACACTAGCATGAGCTCCCCAGCACCCAACCCGGGAATGGATAGGGTGGCCACCAGACTTGAGAACCCCATTGCCACCGCTATGTGGGCGGGCCTTTCCAAGAACTCACCCCATCGACAGAAGCTGGCTAAGAGGCACCATTCAGGGGGACTTTTCTGTTAGTACTCCAAACTCTTGTAGAAAAGGCTTTCCCATGTAACTCGGGACTCTGGGGGGAGAAGTGATGGTGGCGGGGCCCCGCGTGGTAGCGGGGGGTGGATTTGAACCACCGACCTCGGGGTGTCTCCGGCGGGCGGCCTGGGCTCTAGGGTATTATACTTCCTGGATTTGGGTAATAAGGTTTATCTATGACCATAATGCTACATTTAGGTGTAGTACATCTGTAGTATAATACTCTGGATGTAATTAGTATGAGGTACGTTTGGGATGAGGAGTGTCTTCGTGGACCGGGAGCGGGAGCTGAAGGTACTCGACAGGGCCCACTCTAGGGGCGGACAGCTGGTGGTGGTCTATGGGCGGAGGAGGGTGGGCAAAACACGCCTCCTTCTAGAGTGGCTCCGGGGTAAGAGGCACGTCTATTACCTTGCGGGCCCCTGGCCCCACGAGCGCAACTTGGAGGAGCTCGCACGGAAGGCGGGAGAGCAGCTGGGCCTAGAAGCCCTGGGCCAGGCCCGTTTCCAGAGCCTCGACGCTCTCCTAAGCCTTATGGTGGAACTCGTGGGGGCCTCAGAGAAGCTAGTGGTCGTGATAGACGAGTTCACCTACTGGGCCCGGGGATGGCCGGGGGTGGTGGGAGAGCTCCAGAGGTTCGTTGACACGCTCCTCCCCCGCACCCGTGCGACTATAGTAGTCTCAGGTAGCCTCACCGGGATAATGGAGCGGGAGGTTATAGGAGTTAGGGCCCCCCTCTTCGGCAGGGCGGGGGCCCGGATAAGGCTGGAGCCCCTCCCCCTTCCCTGCACTAGGCCCTTCGCCCCCGGCTATGGGGAGGCGGAGCTCCTCGCACTCTACGCTCTCGTGGGGGGAGTGCCACTCTACCTAGACCGCATAGACACCAGCAAGCCCCCCCTGGAGGCCTACTTGGAGCTCTTCGCCCCCGGGGGGGTCCTGGAGGACGAGCCCCTCCTCTCCTACAGGGAGGAGTTCAGAGACCCCACCCCCTACACGGGGCTCCTGAGGGAGATAGCTGCGAGGGGGCCCCTGACCCTCGGGAAGGCGGCCAAACTATCCCACCTGCCCACAAGCCACGCCTCCCGCTACCTGCAGACCCTGGTTCTCCTGGGCCTGGTCGAGCCCCTCCCCCTCTTGGGGAGCCGCAGGAGGCTGTACCGCGCCCGGGACAGGCTGATAAATAGCTGGTACAAGCTCGTGGAACCCCACTACCCCGATCTCGCCCGAGGTCAAAGGCCCCCGGGCCTCAACAGGGCCTACCAGGCCCTGCTGGCGGAGGAGTGGGAGCGCACCTCCCAGCAGGACGCCGCAGCCCGGGCCCGGGTGGAGCTTGGCGTGGAGCCCCAGGAGCAGGGCCTCCTCATGCACAGGGGCGTGGAGGTGGACTGGCTCCTAATAGACCACACAAACAAAACCCTGGTCCCCGTGGAGGCGAAGTGGAGCGACCTCACCCCCCTAGAAGCCCAGAGCACGGCGAGGAGCCTCATCAACCGTACCCTGATGGGCCTCCCCCGGAGAATGGCCTCCGACTACGAGGTCAAACCCATGATATACGCGAAGAGCTGCAGGAACTGCACCATCTTGGGCGCAACCGTGGTCGAGCTAACCGACCTACCCTGGAGAGAATGTAGGGTGCTGCAAGGATGACACTCTATTCTTGGGACGAGGATGATTGGGGTGTGGAAGTAGCAAGTAGATGAAGGAGCCCAGGCCGCCCGGGGGGCCTTATGAGCCCCGCGGGCTACCTGGCTGCCCTACCCCGCTGTGTTTCCCCGCCACTTAGAAAATTTGCTGGCAAGGGTTTATAGGCCTTTAGGCCCCGGGGGAGGGTTTATCTCCCAGAGTATAACACAGAGTGTTTTTGGAGGAGAGGGTTGCGGGACGAGGAGGAGTACACACGGTGGATGAAATCCGCACAGGCCACCCTGGCGTCAGCGAGGAGCGATGCAAAAGAGGGTTTCTACAACTGGGCCTGCTTTAAGGCCCAGCAGGCGGCAGAGCTTGCCCTTAAGGCCCTCTCATGGGGATTAGGAGTCCCCGTGAGAGGTCATAGCGTTTCCCGTATGCTCAAAGAGTTGGGTGAGGCGACGGGGGGTCCTATAGAAGGGCTCGGCGACTGCGCTCGTTTCCTGGACTCTCTCTACATACCCACACGCTATGCTGACGCCTGGTCAGAGGGCTCCCCCCACGACTATTATGGGGAGCAGGAGTCCCAAAGGGCAATAAAATGCGCTGAGAGGGTTATCGAGTGGGTGGAGGAGATTTGGGGGTCCCTGTAATAGCCCGTAGGAGGGCCGAGAGAACGCGGGTACTGGAAGAGGCACGGGCCTGGGCCCGGGGCCTCCAGGGTCCAGTGACGGTGGTTCTCATAGGAAGCTATGCCCGAGGGGACTTCAACGAGGGAAGCGATGTCGACCTCCTCGTCATATCGGACAGGTTTGAGGGCATGAAGCCCCACGAAAGGATAATGGAGCTAAACGCACCCCCGGGCTACGAGCCCATACCCCTAACGACCAGGGAGTTCCAATGGGGCCTGGAGAAGCGCAAGCCCCACGCGATGGAGGCCCTCGAGAGGGGCGTTGTCCTCCGGGACGACCTGGGCCTCTTCACACACGGGGCCCGCTAGTCCACCTCGTCCACCAGGCCCTCCTTTTCAAGCGCATCAACGATACGATAGACCAGGGCCCTCACCTTGTTGAGGGGAAGCTCGAGCTCGTAGGCCGCAAGCCTAGCAACGTCCTCGATCCCCCGGGTTCCGTCGAGGAGGTTCCACACGTAGTAGACCTCGGGCCCCACCTCGTAGACGCTGTCCTCCCCCAGCATTATGAGGTAGTTGTCCCCACTCATTCCAATCACCACGCCCTTCCTGCGGTAGAGAGGCAACCCTAGGTCACCCCGTTTATCACCTTCTTGCTAGGAGGGCGGTGAGTAGCCCAACCAACGCCAAGAGCAGCATCACGAGCATCCACCCGTTCAGCGAACCCGTTAGTGATGTCAGGGTCTTTGTGACAGTTACTGTGGAGGTCTCTGTAATCGTCTGCGTTGAGACGACCTCGTTGGGGATGCTATCTTGTGTGGGTTGGGTTGCCGTCACGGTTAGGGTTATGGTCCTTACCCCGCTCGGAGAACCCTCGCCTTGGACGACCGTAGTGGTTAGAGTCCGGGTGACTGTCTCTTTCCTCACAAGGGTCTCTGTGTGGACTATAGTCTCCCTCAGCGTTAGGGTCTCGGTCACGGTTCTTGTCGTCTCCCTCAAGAGGGTCTGCGTGACCGTGGAGGTCGTGGTATCCCTAAGGGTCTCCGTGACAGTAACAGTGGCCAGTGGGGCCCCTCCTCCCTCCTCACCTCCCGCGGGTCCCAGGTACTCTAAGACGAGCCTCACCGTCACGGGTGCGTTACCCGTGTTCACGAGGCTCAGCACCGTATCATTTCTCACCACGAACTCCCCGGGATTGACAATGGACAGGCCCTCCCCCAGGT
>JALTXS010000057.1 GCA_027048265.1 Desulfurococcales archaeon | reverse complement strand
GGGGGGAGGGGTTCCTCCGCGTATACGTCGAGGGCGGCGTGGAGGTCTTCTCTCTCCTGTAGGAGCTTGGCGAGGGCGTGTTCGTCGAGGACGCCCCCGCGGCCCACGTTTACGATGAGGGCCCCGGGCTTGGCTTGGGCGAGGAGCTCCCCGGTTATGAGGCCCAGTGTCTGGGGGGTGCGGGGGAGGGTGATGACCACTATGTCGGATTCGCGGAGGAGCCTCTCGAGCGAGGCGGGCTCGGCGCGTAGGAGCTGCTCGGCCTCGGGCTTGCGGCGGCGGCTCCAGTAGAGGAGCCTCCTGGCTCCTAGGGTGCGGGCGTGGTGGGCGAGGAGCACGGCTATGCGGCCCATGCCCACTAGGCCGAGGGTCTTGTCCCGGAGTGATACGCCCCTTGCCGTGCCGGGGGCTTCCCTACGCTGCCAGCCCCCGCTGGCCGTGTAGTGGTGGCCCCAGGTGATGCGGCGGAGGGTGGAGATAATGAGGCCCAGGGCGTGCTCCGCCACCGCCTCCGCGATGGCCTCGGGCTGGTTGGCGACGCAGATGCCCCTCTTCTCTGCCTCGCCCAGGTCAATGTGGTCCACCCCACTGCTACGGGAGACGATGAGCTCCAGCCGCGGGGCCCTGGAGAGAAGCTGGGCGCCGATTTGCAGGAAGCCCGCTATGAGCACCCGGGCCTCCCCCAACACGCGGGAGAGCCACCCGGGCTCGGGCCTCCCACTCGGCGGGAGGCGGAGGTCCACACCCCCCTCCAACAACAACCCCACCGCAGACTCGGGGAGACGATGCGTAGAAACCACCACAGGCCTATCACCAACCAATGCAAGCCAACCCCCACAAACCTTTACTAGAACCAAGGCAGGATGCGACCATATAAGGCTTGACCCCAGACAGTGGTTTCCCTTTTTTGCAAAAAAGGAGGAGTGTTTTATACGGAGCAGGGAAAGTAGGCGTTAATAGAGGGCAGCCGTATGGGTAACGAGTAGCTACGGGTGGTCCCCTATGGTGGATTATGGGGACATGGTTGTTGGTGGGCAGTATTTTGGTGTAAGACAGGCACGACGCCTGCTGGAGGGCTTGGGGGATGCCAAGGTGTTTGACATTATAAGGGGCTACGAGGGGAGAGGTATAATAGCAAATCTAGTGGAGGAGAGGGGTATCCTAGACACCGGGGAGCTCGCGGCCTTCCTCTTTTGGCTGGAGAAGGCACTGGGGTTGAGGGTCCTGGGCCTAGAGGTTGTTGAGGACCCGGAGACGGGGGAGTTCCTTTTCCTAGGGGTGCGCATAGGTGAATGCGGGTGGGATGAGTGGAGGGCTCTCTCTAGGAGCGTCAAGAGAGCTCTCCGCGAAGAGGGTTTCGAGGACATGGCGCGTAAGGTTGTCTTGGTATGTGAGGAAGCACTAGGGAGCCTTGGGGGCTGAGCCCGTGCTGGTTCAAGAGTGCTGCTCCCTCTGGCCGTAGCTGGTGAGCCTAGTGAAACGGGTTGGGGTAGGTAGAAGCCGGTCGAGGGCGTCTCCAGGATGTCCTGGGGGAATTAAGGGCCTTGGATACGCGTAGACCGACCAGGTTGTAGGGGTCTTCTATCATCAACCTTAACATGTGTATGCGTGATGCTTGTTGCCTCACTTATGTCCTCCCTCTGCCCGGGCTTCGGGGAGGACGTTTGCCCGTTTATTGGGCATCATTTTAGCCTTTTGATGAATTTCCTGTAGACTTGGTCCCTGTGGCCTATGGCTACGATGTATATAGTGTCTCTCTGGGGCAGATAGCAGTACATAAGCCGATAGCTGCCATGCCTGACCTTTAACAATAAATACCTCCCAGCCTCTCTGGGAGCTTGAGTCTTTCTCCTATAAAAGGGTTCTCGACAAGCCTATCCACCGCCCGCTTAGCCCACTCTGCAACAAAGGAGGAGGCCTTCTCAGGTCCCGTTTAGCCGAGCCAAGCATGAGTATTCTAGGCAATTAATAAATGTCCCTCAAACTAACTCTACTCTTGTTCAAGGCTTTCTGTTGCTCTTTTTGGATTTTTCTCTCAGGACTTCATCTATTGCCTCCCTTGCCAGCTGGGTGTCCCTTTCCATGAGGACGTCCAGAATCCTGCGGGCGAGTTCCCGGCGGAACTCCTCCCGGTATAGGCCCTCCTCGTCGCCCTCGGGTATCTCCACTTCTACCATTATCCTTACTTTTGAGGACCCCTTGGACATGTCAGTCCACTCTGTCCCCTGGTTCGTCACGCTGGATGTATATTCGCATTCAAGGTATTTAAACACGATTACAAAAAGAGCTGGTTCCCACCCCGGTTGAGATGACGTGAAAGACCAGCCTACTCTTTTCCAGTGTTGAGGCCCCGGGTTTGTCCCTGGGTGGTTGGGCAGTCCCGTGGGATTGTGGTTGGGTATCTCGCGGGTGGTTAGAAATAAGTGCACCGGGAAGTATCTAATATATCATAGAGGTGGAGTCGGGGAGGGTGCTGGCGTGGGTGAGAGGGTCATTGTCGTGAAGCTGCCGCCCGGGGTCTCTGAGGAGGAGGCTCGGAGGGCCATTGAGGAGGCCCTGGCACGCCTCGAGGGGCGGATGAGCATAGATGAGCTAAGGGAGAGGCTGGGCATAAGGCCGGAGGACCTGGTGGATGAGATAGAGGTGGAGGGCCCGGGCCCGGAGGAGCTCCGAAAGCGGGAGAGGGAGCGGGTGGCGTGGTGATACTTGACACCAGCGTGGTGATAAAGAGGGTTCGGGAACGGAGGATTGTTCAAGAAGACATAACAGTGGTCACGATAATTGAGTTTCCCCGAGTCGCATACTATAGTAACTTCCGGGGAAAGATAATCTTTCCAAAAGAACAAGACTTTTTAACAGCACACGAGCTCCAACTACAGCTAGCAAAGATGGGTAGCATGCAGGCATTCTCAGACCTGCTAATAGCCTCAATTGCCATAAATAGAGGGGCACTCCTCGAGACTATGGATAGGGACTTCTTGACAATCGCCAAGGCTGCGAAGCTCCTCGGCATGAGCCTTGAAGTCAAGATGGTTGAGTAATATTGTTTCAATGAGGTTTTCTCAGAAGATGAACGAGCTAGCGTGATAAGACCATATGCGTGGGGGGTTGATAACAGGCGTTATGGTGGAAAAGGAGCCATTCAAGCTGTCCCCGCCTCGGGAGAGTTTCCTAGAACAACCACCCTCCTATGCAGGAAAAACGGCAGAGGAGTTAAGTATCACCCTTCCCCGGCTCTGCGAGAGCGGGCTCTTTACTATTGGCCGAGTTTCTTTATGCTTATAGCCCCCGGTGCAAACAGGGGCCAGTGGCCAGGACGAGGGATTATTCACACGGCCTTTCCTCAAGACACGGTTTACTTGTCACGGGAGAGCCTCTCGGCGATTCCCCTCACGAGGTCCTGGGCCTCGTTGGACAGCATGTCTTCTACTAGGTCGTAGTAGACCTCACGGCCTATCTCCCTCCTCCCGACCACGCCAGCTTCCGTCAGCCGCCGGAGGTGGAAAGCGAGGAGGTTGGGGTTCAGGGGCCTCTCCAACAGGGTCTCGAGGGCTTGCTTGAGCCCCGTCCACGAGGCCTCGCCTCCCATGGCCCTTAGGGTGGCCAGTATCATCACACGGATTTCGCTGGCTAGTAGCTCGTGCCTCTTAGCGATTGCGGTGGCCTTTTCCAGCAGGTCCTTACCTCTCATCACAACCCCCTATGCATGATATTGGTGTAACAAGCTTAAAATATTAACTTGCATTAACTTAACTTTGATTAAATAACACGAATTGCTCGAAATAAAAGCTTAGACAGAACAAAACCCAACCAAACAAAAATACACTGTCGCACCCAGGCCAAAAACACAATATCACACGATTACTCGGAAAACCAACACCTGTGAGCATGCACCTAGAAGGAGCTAGGAGAGGAAACAAGTGAAAGGCCTCGGTTTTAAAACGTAAGTCTCCCAAGCCTTTTACCCATTTGTGAAGTTTATGGTTATGGGCTCGAGAGGCCCGGGTATCGTTGTTAGGGTTATGGTTTCTAGTGGGACGCTTATTGTTATGGTTATGTCGGGTGGGGTTACTGTGGTACTGGTTTCTGGGGGCTGGACTTGGGGCCTGGGGGGCGCGGTCCCCATCATGTCCGCGTAGACTATTTGGAGCAGGCTTATGTTCTCAAGCAAGTTCTGGGGCGTGTAGGCGATTCCCGGCGTAACTGCCTGGGCCTGGGCGGGCTGGGTGGCCATGCGAAGGCTGCTGGGAACCTGGGTTGTGATGTTGGTTAGGAG
>JALTXS010000056.1 GCA_027048265.1 Desulfurococcales archaeon | reverse complement strand
CGCGTGGGCCACGGGGAGCCAGGATTATGACAGCCTACTCTTCGGAGCGCCCCGGCTTGTGAGGAACCTGGGCATAACGGGGAGGAGAAAGCTTCCCAACAGGAACGTCTACGTGGAGGTAAAGCCCGAGCTCATAGAATCCGAGACACTGTTCAGCAAGCTGGGCATAGACAGGGCCAAGCTCATAGTCATAGGAATAATGCTGGGAACAGACTACAACCCCGGGGGAATCAAGGGTATTGGAGTCAAAACAGCGCTGAAGATAGTCAAGGCCTACCCTACGGCCGAGGAGGCCCTCAAGAGCCTCCCTCCTACGCCGGGGGTGGACTACAGGGAGATCTTCGAGTACTTCATGAACCCCAAGGTGACCGACAACTACAAGATAACCTGGAGGGAGCCCGACCGGGAGGCCGTGATTAGGATACTCGTTGACGAGCACGACTTCAGCGAGAAGAGGGTCCAGAACGCCCTAGACCGCCTCGTCAAGGCGTATGAGGCCCACCTGAAGCAGAGAGGGCTGGACGCCTGGTTCGGCTAGAGGGGGCCCCAGCCCAACGCAGCATCGTCAGGCCACCCCTCCTTGCCCACCAGGGGGACGAAGATGCAGTAGGTTGTGGGAACCTGCTCCACGCTCCCATCGCTCCTCTTCACCACGAGGTAGAGCCTCTGCTCGTACGCGTCCCCCACAGGTATGACCATCCTACCTCCCGGCCTCAGCTGTTCTACGAGGGGCGGGGGGATCCGGGGGGCCGCTGCGGTCACTATTATCCTGTCATAGGGAGCCTTGGGAGGGTATCCCAGGCTTCCGTCGCCCACAATAACCGTCACGCGGTCGGCGTAGCCCGTTCTCCTCAGGTTGCCCCGGGCGAACTCAGCGAGCTCGGGGTGCCTCTCAACAGTGTATACGTGCCCCTTCGTCCCCTCGTCCTCCCCGGGGGCCACTATCTCAGCAAGTATTGCCGCCTGGTAGCCGCTCCCCGTGCCCACCTCCAGAACCCTGTGGCCGGGGTGGGGCTCGAGGAGCTCAGTCATTATAGCAACCATGTGGGGGGCGCTTATGGTCTGGCCCTTGCCAATGGGGAGGGGGGTGTCCTCGTAGGCCCGGTTCCTCAGCTGGGGGGGAACGAACTCTTCCCGGGGGACCCTTAGGAAGGCTCTCTCAACAATAGGGGTCCTGATGTGGCCCTCTCTCTTAAGCTTCTCAACAAGAAGCCTCCTCTGCTCCTCGTAACTCAATTTACCCCAGCCACGCAAACGGTTCCTATGAACAATCTTCACCCAAACCCCCTTATAAGAAGCGGGGGAGACGCCTTGGAGTGGCTGGAGGACGTGGTGAGGGCAAGGGGCCACCGCAACGTGAGGGCCCTTCACAGGACCACCTTCGAGGTCACCCGGGACGACCACATCACCCCCCGGGGGGACTGCATAATAGGCGTGTCAGCTGACAAGGCCGCCGCGAGTCTCTCCAGGGAAGTGAGGGAAGCCCTCTCCATCGAGGATAGTAGGGTGGTCCTGATCCTCGAGACCCCCGGGCACAGGGACTTGGTGAGGGCGAGGGGGGATTCCCGCATAACCTCCTCGGACGAGAGGAGGATCATCGTGAGGAGGAGTAACTTTGTGGAACCCGCCACGATAGCCGTGGAAGCCGACAAGGCTGCGGGACAACTCGACCGGGGCCTAGTGGAGGAGCTGAGGGAGGGGGCACCCCTAGTACTGGTTGTCAGGGTCCGGCCACCCTGAGGTCAAGCCGGTATATTAGCTTTGAGGGAGAGTATTCTAAGACCTCCCTAACCCTCTTTACCTCGAAGCGGCCACGCTCTTCCTGACCCAGCATCTCCTCAGGCACTACTCCCCTGGGGGCGAGTAGGTATAGGTGTATGGTGGCACCGGGCTTGGATATCTCAAGGGCGGTTCCCAAGAACCTCAGCGAGCCCGTGGGGTGGTTCATAATCACGCGGTCAGCCTTGACCCTCCGGAGCACCTGGGGGAGATCCGAGGCGTCCAGGTTGAGGGCGTGGATCCAGCCCCTCATTCTCCCCTCGTTCAAAAGGATGCTCTCGAGCATGAGCTCCACCGCGTTGGGGTTAATGTCGTTGCACACCACGAGGGCCCTCCGCAGCACTGCAATGTGCATGCAGAAGCCCCCCACCCCCGCGAACATGTCCACCACAACCTCCCCATCCACCACCATGGAGGCCACCCGGTGGTGCTCCTCAGCCAGACGGGGATTGTAGTAGGCCCGTGCAATGTCCACCGCCAGCTCCACTCCATGCTCCTTGACCACGGTCCTCGTCCTCCGCTCCCCCCACAGGTGGACCAGTCTGGGCGTCCGCGTTTCCCCCACGGTCTCCAGCTTAGCGTAGAAGGACCGGGCCCGTGGAAGTCGCTCGGAGTAGAGCCTCGCGAGCTCCCTGAGCTGGGGTATCTCGTCCTCGTTTCGGGCGTTGAAGACCACGATGTCGCCCACCTGGTGGTAGCTGTGCCTCCAGAGTCCCAGGTCCTGGGCGAGCTTCTTCATCTCCTCCAGCTCCAGGCGGGGCCTCCTCGGGGGGAGCTCCTCCATGCACTCCTCCGCGTCAATACCCTTCTCCCCTAGAGCCCTTAGGGCGCTTTGGTGGTCTGAAACGGGTATTAGTACCCCGCCTCGCCTCTCAGCGGGTTTCCGGGACCTGTCCAGAAGCCCCTGTGAGGAGAGGAGCCTAATCGCCTCACTAGCCCTCTGCCTGGGCACCTCAACGCATCCACCCATTGCCGTGGCACCCTTGGTTTTTTTAGGGCACGTCCCCGTTTTTATTCAAGGAGCCCCCGGCTGGTGAGGGTCCTACATGAGGAACTGTGAAAACATCGTGGTCGTGGTGAAGAGGGGCAGCTCAACCGCCCTTGAGGCGGCGCGGCAGGTCGTCGACATCGCCAAGGAGAGGGGATACAGGGTCTTCCTGGCAGAGGAGAACGATACCCCCGACCTGGCGGACGTCCTAGGCGTTGACCTCATGAGCGTCTCCAACCCCCGGGCCTGCAAGCTCGTTGTTATAGGGGGCGACGGGACCCTGCTCCGCACCGCCCACAAGCTGGGGAGGAACTCGCCCGACATCATGACCATAGGTGCGGGGAGGAGGTGCTTCTATTTCGACCTGGACAGCGACGAGGGCCCGGGGTTCGTTGAGGCCTTCCTAAGGGGGGAGTACCTTGTCCAGTACTACATGCGGATGGCCGTGAAGCTCGAGGACGGGAGTGAGGCACCTTTCCTCAACGAGGCCGCCATAGTGGGGGACAGGGCCAAGCTGGTGAGGCTCGAGGTTAGGGTTGGAGGCGTGAAGCTTTATGATGTCTTCGGCGATGGGCTCATAGTCGCGACCACGCCCGGCTCCACCGCCTACAGCCTCAGCGCCGGTGGCCCCGTTGTAGATCAGCTCCACAACAGCACCGTGATAACCCCCCTTAACCCCATACAGCTCCACCTGCGCCCCGTGGTCATGGACCCCTACACCCCCATAAGCATATACGTGAGGAAGGACGGTACCATACCCCAGCTGATAGTGGATGGCATCCCACTGGGTGAGCTCACTCTGGGGAGCAGGCTAAAGATAAGGCTACACCCTAAGCCCCTGAGAGTCGCCCGGTTCAGGTGGGTGCGCTTCTATGAACGAACCTTTGAGAGGAAGCACGTCCTCTAAGAACGGGCCAACCCGAGACCCCGTCTTTGTCCACGACGCGCCGGGGCTCTTTGCAGGATTACCCCTCCTTCTCCCCGGGGAACATTATACGACACCCCAGGTTGTGGAGGAGGTTGTGGATAGGGAAAGCAGGGAGAGGTTGGAAAGGGCCCTTAACCTGGGAAGGCTCCGCGTGGAGAAGCCCTCGAGGCTGGTGGAGGCACACCGGGGCCTGAGTGGGGCCGATGTTAGCGTGCTCTCACTTGCCATCGAGCTCCGGAGACGCCTTGGGGGGAGGGTCGTGGTCGTGACCGATGATTATGCATTGCAGAAGGAGGCATCTAAGAGAGGGCTGGAGTACATGCCTGTGAAGACCCTTGGCTTCGAGAAAGCAGACAGGCTCACGGGGAGGGGGAGGAGGAACTAGGAGGCCCCGCTGGGGGGTGTCGCTTTGAATAGGAATACTGCCACGTAGAGCTTCTCGTTGGGCAGGTCTGCAATACAGTCCACTATGGTCTTGTAGGGCTTTATGTTCTCCAGGGGCGGTGCCGTTATCATCGTGATGTTCGTCCCCTGGAATGTGGTCCAGTCCACGAAGAAATGTTGTCCATCCAGGTCGCTGCACCCCCC
>JALTXS010000055.1 GCA_027048265.1 Desulfurococcales archaeon | reverse complement strand
GCCCTGAAGGCGGGGGAAGTGGACGGGGACAACGGGCTTGGGGCTGAGCCGCACCCTACTGGGATTAGGGGAGCCGGGGCTGGGGATGATGGTAAGGAGACCAGTCCTCCGGATTGGGGGGAGCTGGAAGGTCTCTTCCGCGACCAGGTTAACTGGTTCTTCGTGGGGGACCAGGCGCTCATCAATGGGGGGTTCCTGCTCTCCTACTACTACGACCCTGGGAGCAACCGGGCGGTCTTGGCCTTCTATGACCCCTCGGATGGGAGGGTGAAGTACTGGTTCGACAAAACTGGGCATCAGCCCTTCTTCATAGTCAGGGAGCTCCCCGAGGAGGCGGAGCGCCTCATACCCCCCGACCTCAGGCCCCGGGTAGACCACGTGGAGTCGATAACCCGCTACAACCTCCTCCACATGAGGAGGGAGACCTACAGCAAGATCGTGGTGAAAGACCCCCTGGCCGTGAGGGACCTCAGGAGCCGCTTCGGGGAGAGGTGGGAAGCCGAGATCAAGTATCACCAGAACTTCATCTACGACAACAGGCTCGTCCCGGGGCTCCAGTACGATGTCAATGGAAAGAGGCTGACCCCCCGGATTCCCCCTGTGGGTGACGGGGAGCTCCGGGAGAGGCTCCGCGACATGGATGAGCGCTCCTACGCCTATGCTAGGGAGCTCTACGCCTACCTGGAGCAGGAGCCCCCCCTGCCCAAGATGATAGCCGTGGACATTGAGGTCTACAGCCCTATTGAGGGCAGGCTCCCCGACACCAAGGCCACCCCCTACCCCATAATCAGCGTGGCCGTTGCTACCAGTGATGGGCTCAGGGCTGTTCTTGTCCTCGTGGGTGGGGGGAAGGTTTTCGAGAGACCGGCCCGCCTCCAGGGGAAGGAAGCCCGGGTAGTGCTATACGGGGATGAGGCGAGCCTTCTGAGGGACCTCTTCGCCCTCATGTCCCGCTACCCCGTGGTCATAACGTTCAACGGTGACAACTTCGACCTCCCCTACCTGCGCAACCGTGCTTTGAAACTGGGGTTCCGGGAGGAGGAGATCCCCATACGCAAGGAGCAGGAGTACTACACGCTCAAGGGCGGGATCCACATTGACCTCTACCCCGTGTTCGACAACAAGGCCCTCAAGACGTACGCATATGGGGGCAGTTATAGGGAGAACAACCTGGACGCCATAGCCGAGGCCCTCCTGGGAAGGAGGAAGCTCCAGCTCACCAAGGAGATAAGCGAGCTCAGCCTGGAGGAGCTGATAGAGTACAACCTGAGGGACGCCGAGCTAACCCTGGAGCTCATGGCGTGGAAGAACTGGCTCACCTGGAAGCTCATGGTGGTCCTTGGGAGGATGGCGAAGACGGGGGTGGAGGACCTCTCCCGGAGCCAGATAAGCATCTGGGTCCGCAACCTCTTCTACTGGGAGCATCGTAAGAGGGGCTACCTCATCCCCAACAAGGAGGACCTCCTCCGCGTCAAGGGGGAGACCCGGAGCAGGGCCGTGATCAAGGGCAAGAAGTATGCGGGCGCCATCGTCATAGACCCTCCCGTGGGCGTGTTCTTCGACGTCTACGTGCTGGACTTCGCCAGCCTGTACCCCACCATCATAAAGAACTGGAACCTCAGCTACGAGACCGTGAACCCCCAGTACCCCTGCCGCAACCAGCGTGAGGTCCCCGAGGTGGGGCACAGGGTCTGCTTCGACCGAGAGGGCCTGACGAGCCAGATTATAGGAGTGATCAGGGACCTTAGGGTCAGGGTCTTCAAGAAGAAGCGCAAGGACAAGAGCCTCCCCCCCGAGAAGAGGGACTGGTACGACGTGGTACAGTCGAGCCTAAAGGTCTTCATAAACGCCAGCTACGGCGTCTTCGGGAGCGAGGCCTTCGCCCTCTATACTCCCCCCGTGGCCGAGAGCGTCACGGCTGTGGGGAGGCACATCATTAGGAGCACAATGGACAGGGCCGCCGACATGGGGCTCATGGTCCTCTACGGGGACACGGATAGCATGTTCCTCTGGGCCCCCCGCCGGGAGGCTATGGAGAGGCTGATGGAGGAGGTATCCCGCCTCCACCGGCTGGAGCTGGAGGTGGACAAGCACTTCCGATTCGTGGCCTTCAGCGGCCTGAAGAAGAACTACCTGGGAATAACCGATGAGGGGGAGGCCGTCATAAAGGGGATGTTGGGCAAGAAGCGCAACCAACCCGAGTTCATAAAGAAGAGCTTCCGCGACATCGTGGAGGACCTAGCCAGCATAAGGGAGCCCCGGGACTTCGACCGCGTCAAGGGCGTCATCGTGGAGAAGCTGAAGGACATTTACACTAGGCTACGCCACCGGGGCTACACGTTGGACGAGCTGGCCTTCAACATGATGCTCAACAAGGGCCTCAAGGAGTATGACAAGAACACGCCCCAGCACGTGAAGGCCGCGCTCATGCTCCAGCCCTTCGGCAAGACCCTGGCCCGGGGCGACATAATAAGCTTTGTCAAGGTCAAGACCCGGGAGGGGGTCAAGCCCGTTCAGCTGGCCAAGCTGAGCGACATAGAC
This sequence comes from Desulfurococcales archaeon, assembly GCA_027048265.1. Lineage (GTDB taxonomy): Archaea > Thermoproteota > Thermoprotei_A > Sulfolobales > Fervidicoccaceae > JALTXS01. The sequence goes on along the minus strand of JALTXS010000055.1, from coordinate 1,771 downwards.
GTGGACAAGTACGTGGAGGCGGTGAGGAGCACCTTCGAGCAGATACTCCAGGCCCTCAACGTGGAGTGGAAGGAGATAGAAGGCGTGGCCCGTATAGAGGCCTTCTTCTCCCGCTGAGTGCTCCCACATCCCTCCCCCTATATATGTGTCGAAGATATACACCGCTCCACCCCTATACCTGTATTTCTGGAAGTAATTCTAAAACAAACCAAACAACCCCCCCTGGGTGAGAGGCATGCCCGGGATGACCACCTTCGAGGAAGAGGTCCACCTAAGGGCCCTCACCGGGAGACTCGTGGGCAAAGCCCTGGCTGACCTGGGCGTCAACAAGCTCGCCATCGTAGCCCCCAAGAACACCATATGCTCCAGCATAGCGGCCGCGACCGAGGCCGGGTTCATAGACCATACTGGTGGCGTGTCCCGCATCTTCCTAACCGAGCCCGGCAGCGACGAGGCCAGCGCTGTCGAGAGGCTCGCCGAATACGGTGCACCCGTGGTCCTTCTCCAGTTCGGCGGAGAGACCCCCATAGACGTGGTTAAGAAAAGCTTCGTGGAGACCCTGAAGCACATGGCGGAGAAGGGCCTAGGCGAGACCCTGGTGATACATGTTAGGATATTCGCCGCTGGGGGCCTGGACGAGGCGCTCAAGGACGCAAAGATAAAAGACTACCTGGCATCCCGCAACATTGTAATATACACCATCGACTTCGACCGGGGCCTGGTGCTGATAAACAAGGGCCGCATAGAGGGCGACAAGGTAGTATTGGAGAAAATCAGAGAGTACCCCGTAACGCTGGAGCACGCCGACCTGCTGAACCGGAGCATAAGGCAGAGGAAGGTCTCCTTTACCCAGTAGCATTTTTACATAAAACCGCATTTCTCCCCCTTCCACAAAAACTCGCTGTACTACAAGGACGCCTACCTTTTTTAGTAGGGAACCATTGGGGGATTCTACAAGAAAATCGGCTCGAGACCCCAACTATCTAAGAGCACCGCCTCACCTCCCTGTATAACAACGGTGCTCTCAAGCCTAACGCCAAACCTGCCTCCAAAGTACAGGCCCGGCTCAACCGTGAAAACATTCCCCTCCCCAAGAGGCTCACTATTACCCTCCGCAATAAATGGGGGCTCGTGAACCTCCACCCCCAGACCATGGCCCGTCCGGTGGAGAATGTTATCCCCGAAGCCCCACCCCCTCAGCACTCGGGAGGCCGCCCGGTCCAGCTCACCGGCGGGCCTGCCAGGACGCGCCTTTGATAGGGCAGCCTCCCGGGCCTCCTGAACCGCCTTGAAGGCCTTGGAGAAGCCCTGAGGAGACTCTCCTAGCACATATACCCGCGTCAAGTCACCGTAGTACCCCTTCCAGGAAACCACTATATCGACCACGACCACGTCTCCCCTCTGCAACAGCCGAGGTCCCCGCTCGTGGTGGGGGAGGGCGGAGTTGGGCCCGCTGGCAACGGCGGCGAAGGCTACCTCCTCCGCGCCCTTCTCAAGGGCCTCTTTCAAAATGTGGAGACTGGCCTCAGCCTCGCTCATACCGGGGGCCAGTTTTCTCTCCAGTTTCCTGTATATGTCCTCTATGATACCCACCGCTTTCTTTATACGGCTGACCTCATCTTTATCCTTGGACTTCCTGTGGGTAGCGAGGTGGTCCTCCAAGGGTCCCCTGTCCCTGGGGCGGCCTAGGGCCTCCCAGGTTCTTACATAGAGCTTGTGGGGCACCCCGTGGTCCATTACCACCGTGTCGAACCTCCCCGGGGCGAGAAGT
>JALTXS010000054.1:1786-4364 GCA_027048265.1 Desulfurococcales archaeon | reverse complement strand
TCATGTCCTTGCCCACGAGCTTGAACGCGTTGATCATCCCCGCCAGCGTGGCTGCGGCGGTGCCCTGCTGGTCGTCGTGCCACACGGGTATCTCCAGCTGCCTCTGGGCCTCGTCGAGGAGGGCGAAACACTTGGGGCTCTCAATGTCCTCCAGGTTTATCCCCCCGAAGCTGGGCTCGATGGTCTTGAGGAGGCGGAGGAAGTCCACAATGTCACGGGCCCTGTGGACCAGGGGGACCGCGTCCACCCCCCCGAGGTATTTGAAGATGACCGCCTTGCCCTCCATAACAGGGTAAGCGGCCTCGGGCCCCACGTTCCCAAGTCCAAGCACCCGGGTCCCGTCGCTCACCACGGCTATGGTGTTCCACCGGCTCGTGAGCTCGAAGCTCTGATCCGGGTCACGGGAGATGACCCGGGAGGGCTCGGCCACCCCGGGGGTGTACCATATCGCGAAGTCCCTTAGCCTCCTGATGGGGATCTTGGGGATGGTCTCCAGCTTGCCCCCGTACTGGCGGTGGAGCCTCTTGCTGAGGCCATACCAGTCCACCTCCCCCCGGGGCGGGGCTCCTCCCTGCCCTGTTTCCCCGCTCCTAGTCTCATCCCCACTGTCCATGAGTGCTCCACCGGGGGCCCGTTGGGCCCCCTGGGTATTTATGCAATTGGTTTAAAATAAATACTACCATGCTAGGCAATAGACGAAAACGCCGTAACCTAGACCCCCATGGGACAGGGCGTCACATATATACACCAGGGCCCCCAAGGTGGGCATGGGGCCCGTGAGGAGCCAACACCTAGGGGGAGCCCGGGGATGACCGGTTCACTGCGGGCCGAGGCCCATCCCAGCAGATGCTCCCTCGGAGCCCAATACGGGTCCCAACGTCACCGTACATGAGCGAGTTCCTTAGAAGCACTGACCGGGTGGTCGGGTATGAGTAGCATGTTGTTCGACCCCTACACGGAAAGGTTCGGGCGGCTGATAGCCGAGTATTGCCTCGACCTCAGACCCCGGGAGCACCTCCTCATAAGGGCGGGGATACCCGGCTTGGAGGGGGTCAGGAGCCTGTACAAGGCCGCGGTCGAGAGGGGGGCCTACCCCATTGTGCTGCTCGGCGACTCGGTTATGAGCGAGCTCTTCTACCGCCACGCTCCCCGCGAGCTCCTGGAGTTCGAGTCCCCCCTGGAGCTCCTCATACAGGAGAGGGTGGAGGCCACGGCAAGGATAATCTCCAGCGACCACACCAAGCCCCTTACCTCCGCGGACCCCGAGAAGCTGAGGCTAAGGAGCCGGGCCATGAGGAGGCTCAGCGAGGTCTTCATGCGGAGGGACAGCGAGGGCAGCCTCAAGTGGGTCGTGACAATATACCCCACCCCCGCTGACGCCCAGGAGGCCGGGTTCTCCCCCCTCGAGTGGAGGGAGTTCATATTCAAGGCCATGAAGCTCGACCGACCCGACCCCGTGGCCGAGTGGAGGAGATTCGCCGAGGAGCAGAGGAGGATAAGGGACGCCCTCTCCAAGGCCGACGAGCTACGCCTCGAGGGCCCCGGTATAAGCCTCACCGTGAGGGTGGGGGGCAGGACATGGATAGAGGACGACGGCCGCAACAACATGCCCGGCGGCGAGGTCTTCACCGCCCCCCACGAGGACGCCACCGAGGGCACAGTGGCCTTCGACTACCCCGCCGTCTGGAGGGGCATAGAGGTAGAGGGTGTGAAACTCGTGTTCAGACGAGGAAGAGTAGTGGAAGCAACAGCCCATAGGGGAGAGGAGCACCTCCGCAAGCTCCTCGACACCGACGAGGGCGCCCGCGTCCTCGGGGAATTCGCCTTCGGCCTCAACTACGACATAACCCGCCACACCAAGCAGATACTACTCGACGAGAAGATAGGCGGCACCATACACATGGCCCTAGGAGCCGCCTACCCCCGAACCGGCGGCAAAAACCAAAGCTCCATACACTGGGACATGGTCAAAGACATGAAAAAAGCAACAGTAAAAGCAGACGGCGACACCATCTACCAAAACGGCAAATTCATAAAAGAAACACTATAACAAAAAACTACCTTTACCGACCAGGCTGAGTCTCTCTTTCACCAGTGACTCCGGTGTTCTCTCCTCCACCCTCATCCCGACCCTCTCTGCCTCTGGTAGCAATACGTGCCAGTCCCAGCAACAGGTAAAGGAACACCGCCACATCACCACGAGTCAAACACAAGGGAAGAGTTTCATCTCCCGTACCTGCATCCCTTATCGCATCCCTAAGCCAATAATAATGCCAATCCTCAACACCCACACTTCTCGCTAGTCTTTCATTAACCACTGCACGCGCAAGAACAATAAAAAGCATATCTACGACTTTCTGTCTATCAAAACCGCCTATTATATTGATTAAACCATTTGCTGACTGGTCTCCACTATATAACTTATTTGCTATAGTAGATACTTTATTTCTACTAGTATAACAATGGTCAATAAGGGGCCTTATTTTGTAAAATCTGTTCTTAACGTTATCATCGTTTACATTTCTTATCACACTGTTAATATAATTAAGTATATTATTTTTCAAGCCTAAAATATTAC
>JALTXS010000054.1:0-1776 GCA_027048265.1 Desulfurococcales archaeon | reverse complement strand
CTTATAACATCTTCATAGTTATTTAGATCATTTAAAGACTCACAAGCAATTTCGTGATTAGTACTACTATCACCAAAAATATACTGCATCAGACTTCTACAAAACTGCTCAAAATCAAAATCATTTCTAACAACATTACCTTCACTAAGTAGAAACTCACTGACAATCATATTTTCGTCATTACCAAAACCAAAGACACGATTAATCATTTCTCTTAAACAATCATTTAAGTCCCTTTGACCACCATCACATCTAGGTTCATCTGTCAGAACATTATTTATCAGGTCTAACGCGTTTCGGGGCATTTTTCTCCCCTCAGGTATATACGGGGTGTTGTTTTGGTTTACGTTGTTTTTTGTATATAAATCTTTTTTCGCTATAAATACCGTGAGTTACTTTAATAGTGTCGGCAGTAGGCTATTGTGGTTCCCCAGCCTTGTCTTGCGTATTTCTGGCTTCCCAGCCCCTGTAGGATTGCTCTTTTGACCTTGTTTTTGTACGTGTTTGTCAGGTGGATTATGGTTCCTGGGGGTATATGTAGCTGGGGGGTTCGGAGCCTGGGCCTGTTCCTCGATTCTATACCGGGGCTTAGGGTCTCGAGTCCCGCGGGGGCTTCGGGCAGGTGTATTATGGTGGCGTCGGGGGTATCATCTGGGCCGAGGGGGTCTTCTAGGATGAGGGCTGCGAGCCGCTTTAGGTGCTCCTTGCTGAGGGCTATAGGCTGGCCGTGCCAGGGGCTCATGTCTAGGAGGGCGGGGGCAGCTAGGTACAAGAGGCAGTCTAGTCGCGTGTTATCACCTAGCTCATGGTGGTTGGGGAAGAGCAGGTCCAGTAGGGTGCTTTCCTCACCTCCTCTTATTTGGAGGTGGAGCAGGGCGGGGGCGTGCTTTGTTCCCAGAGAAGTGCTTGTGCTCTTCTCAAGCTGGGTTGGATTCCGTAACTGGTGGCCTACCCGGAGGCTGGCTAGGAGGAGGTAGGTGAGCCGGGTCTGTTGGGGGTCTATGCGGGAGAGTAGGTAGAGGAGGTGGGGCTGCACGGTCTTGGTGTGCCTTTGGAGGGCTATCCCCACCCGTGCCCGGGGGACCACCCTGAGGACTTTGGGGGGCTCCAGTGTGGCTAGTGGTAGGGGGGTCACGTGTTCCCCGATTTCCCGTGAAACGAGACTCGCCACACGGGTATACCTGGTCTCATCAAGCAGTCGAGTATCACCGTTTCTCCTCTCAATGAGCTCTCCCAGTAGTTTGCTGAGAAGCTCCTGTAGGAAACTCCCTTGGGAGTTCCCGTTTGTTGCTTCGGGGAGGTGCCTGAGATAGAGGTTGGGAGGATAGTGCACGTACAGCCACTTCACACCCGCCCACTCCAGCCGGGCCAGGCCCGCGTAGAGGCCCCCCTCTCCGAGGGACACTCTCTCCCCTGCAGCTTGTCCCTGCCGGACTTGAATGATACCTTGTTTTTCCAGGAGGCGGGCGAGCAGGTGCTCCAGGAGGAGCGCATAGTCGGTCTCACAGGGCCTCCGATCACCTTTGCAAACTAGGCTCGCGGGAGGCTCCTCACCGAGACTGCTGATAAGGGTCCCCGCAAGGCTCCCTGCTAGGGTTGAGGGCGGGGGGTAGGCCAGGGTCCTCGCCTGGGCTCCAGGGCCGTGGACGCCCGCGGTGAAAACCCCGGGTTCACGGAACGTGTGCTGATCCAGGGGATCGAATCGTGCTTTGACTAATATGGCGTACTCGTGGGCCATTGCGGGTGACCTCCTACAGCGATCCCTGTACTACGAAG
>JALTXS010000053.1 GCA_027048265.1 Desulfurococcales archaeon | reverse complement strand
GGGTGGGGGCCCATGTAGCGGTGGGGCAAGGGCGCTCCCCCGGGGGGATGGCTAGTAGTTGCCCTGGAGGTAGAGCTCGTAGGCCCTGACGAGCACGGACTTGCTGGCGTTGACGACCTCCTCGGTGAGCTGGCCCTCCTCGGGCTTGACCTCGAAGCTTATGGCTCCCCTGTAGCCTATGTCGTGGAGGACTGCTAGGAGACGGGCGACGTCGCGCTCGTTGTTAATGGCCCCGGGCCTGTAGAAGCCGGGGTGGTAGTCGAACATCTTGCCCTCGATGACCTTCGCCGCCCCAATGTGTATGTGGCCTATGACGTCGGGGTAGCTCCTGAGGACCTCGGGCTCCTCTCCCAGGAGGGGACCGTGGCTCAGGTCCCACATTATCGCCACGTTGGGGTGGGTTTCCCTTACCTCCTCTATTATCCGGGAGGCCATGTCCAGTTTGCCCACGAGCCTCTTCTTGTCCACATCCGTGTCGAAGGTCTCCAGGAACACGGGGATGCCGCACTTGCCCGCCTCCTCAGCCACCGCCCGGAGGGTCTTCTTGAGAGCCTCCACGCCCCGGGGCCTCTGGTCCTCGGGCAAATTGGGCCCCGAGCAGAGGCCCACGGCCTTGTAGCCCCTGCTGCACGCGCTGCGCGTCAGCTCCACGAACCTCTCCTCTGCCCTCCTCCTCTCCTCCTCGTTGGGCGAGCTGGGGTCTAGGCCCCTGACGAGGGTCTCGGGCTGGAGGCCAAGGGAGTATTCCTTGGGGTAGCTCCTCAGCTTGGCCCATTCGGCGTCACCCACGGGGGGGAGCTCGAGGAGCTCGAAGAAGGGGTCCTCGGCAAGCCATCTTAGGGCGTCTCCTGCGCCCTCGTCGCTTTTGAGGAGCTTGGGGTAGGCCATGAAGGCGACGATGCCGATCTTGTAGGGGAACTTCACGGGGGCAAGGGTTCCCTTGACGGGGTATGCTGCGTAGAAGACCATATTTACACCACCTGGTAGGGGGCTTGTTTCAACCACCATTACTATTCGGTGGTTTATAAACAATAATGGTATCCTACCTGCGGTAAACGCTTAACTATAGTTGGCGTCACCATAACTTATTGATACGGAGCATGGTCAGGGGTGTGTATGACATGGAGCTCCGTCCCCTGAGCGAGAGGTGGGGCAAGCCCGTCCTCAACAAGTATGGCGAGAAGATATACCTCGACCAGATGACGGGCAAGGAGCTGGAGGAGAGGGTCAAGAAGAACGACATCGTGTTCCTCCCCGCCGCCACCACGGAGAACCACGGGCCCTTCGCCCCCCTGGGCGAGGACATCTTCATAGGCGTAAGCATAGCGGAGAGGGTCGCATACGAGACCGGCGCCACGGTGGCGCCTCCCATAATGTATGGGAGCCACCCCAGCCACCACTATGGTATGAGGGGCACCATCCCCGTGAGGGCAACCACCTTCATAGAGTACGTGGCTGATGTGATAAAGTGGCTCAGCAACGCTGGTTTCAAGAAGATTATAGTCTGGAACAGCCATGGTCAGGAGTACGTGTTGCCCATCTCGAAGGACCTCGCAATAGTTGACCGGGGGACCCATGCGCTGGTCATGGTCACAAGCTGGTGGAGCTGGGTCCAGGACCTCCTACGCAAGGCGGGAACCGGTGAGAAGATAAACAACGTCACCCTCAAGACCCCCTTCATACACGCGGATGAGGTCGAGACCAGCGTGACCTGGTACGTGGTACCCGACCTCATAGACGAGGAGACCCTCAAAAAGGAGGGCAAGTGGGGCGTATACAGGGTCGTCCCAGGAAAGTGGGTCAACAGCGCGGGCAACGTGTTCCCCGACAAGCCCTTCAACTGGTACGACGTGAGCCACGCCCCCGAGTTCTACTACTACTCCAAGGGCATGGTCGGATGGCCCGAGCTCGCCGACCCCCACAAGGGAGAGGTCATCGTCAAGGCGGTCATAGAGAGGGTCACAGAGTTCGTGGAGTGGCTTAAGAAGACCTACCCACCGGGCGTCGTGCCAAGGACCTGGATAAACGACGAGGACCTCTACTACAACAAGCCCACCGAGCACGCGGAGCCCTTCGAGAGGGTCGAGAACCCGCCCGAGGAATAAAGGGGATGGACCCCCGCCGCATAGCCGCGGTCCACGCTGTGGTGCCCCCGGGGACCCGGCTTCCCCTGGGGGTTTTTATCCCACACCCCGATCCCCCCCGTCTCTTCTCGGAGCTCGCACGTATAGGCGTGGGGGCGGTCGAGCCCAACATAGGCGACCCCATGGGCTTCGACGCCAGAGGCTATCTCAATGCTGCGAGAGACCAGGGCCTCTCAATAGCGGCCGTGTCAACGGGGCTCTCCACCCTCTTCCACCAGACCGACCTCTCCCACCCCGATGCCGGGCACAGGGAGAAGAGCCTGGGGATAATGGAGAGGTTCATAGAAATAGCTAACGCTCTAGAGGCACCTGTGGTGGTAGTGGGGGTTGCCCGAGGAAGATGCCGGGGCGACTGCCCCTCGGCGGTGGAGAGGCTCCGCAGTAGCCTCGAGGCCCTGGATAAACATTCTTCCCAGGCGGGTATCCGGGTGGTGCTCGAGCCCCTTAACAGTTACGAGACGGACCTCGTCAACACGGTCGGGCAGGCCCTGGGCGTGATAGAGGGTCTGGAGAACGTGTACATACTCCTGGATACCTTCCACGCCATGCTGGAGCACGAGTCCCCCCAGAAGGCCATAGAGGCGGCGGGGAGCAGGATAGGCCACGTTCACTTCGCGGACTCCAACCGGAGGGCTCCCGGCCGGGGGGTTCTCGACTGGCGCTCCATATTAGAGGCCCTGGAGAAGGTGGGCTATCGGGGATATGCCAGCGTGGAGGCAAAGATCATGCCCAACTACTTGGAGGAGCTCTCCCACGCCCTGGAGACGATAAAAAGGGCCGGGGAGAGCCAATAGCCGACCCCGGGGCGTCTTTTTAGAGGAGGCCCTCTGCATAGATCCTCCTCCACACGGCCTCGTACTCCTCCAGGAAGTCGCCCAACTCCCCCTCCTCGAGAACCCCGCTCAGCACCACATATCCCGCCTCGCTGAGGTCGAGTCGAACCCTGCGGGATTCTTCCTCCACGATCCTCCGGAGCCTCGCTGCAAGGAACCTCGCTGGGAGCGACCCGTCGTAGTGGAATAGGGGCTCGCTCTCTGCCATTAGGTGGCCGCTCTCCTCGTAGAGCAGGACATGAACCCTCCCGCCCGGGATGAGCTTCCCCGCGGCCTGGTACTCCTCGCCCTCGACGAGGACGGGGGCGGTCTTGTATCCCCTTGCCTCTATCTCCCCCACAAGCCCGCTTTCAAGGAGGTCAGCATCCCCAAGCTCCCGTAGCTCTCCCTTCTCGCCCCCTCGCAACCTGTCAAGCAAATGTATCGCGCCCAGCACCAGACCCGCGGCTCTCCCGGGGGTGTATATCTGGCTCACCCCGTAGAATATGCAGAGGGCCCGCCCTGGGGGCCAGTAGTAGAGGCCCCCCGGCGCCACCCTCTTCACCACCTCAGCGCCCTCGTAGTCGGATGGGGGGATGGGGGTTGTGAAGTAGATCTCCTGCTTCCACTTGAGCAGGTCCACCTTCAGGGGTAGCCGTCCCGCTAGGCTTGATGGCTTGGGGTCCATTGCGAGGGCGAGCCTTGTGCCTATGCTTGGTATCTCCAGGGCTAGGGTGCCCGGGCTGGGCATATTACCCTGCCTCCCCGTGTTTGGGGGCCTACGTTTTATATTGGTATATAATATTAATTTCCACCAAGACGGATGGGGATTAGCTTATATAGTCTAGCCGAAAACCCTCAGCTTGAACAACATTATAAATCATGACCATAATAATCACCACCCCCGGCACCCGGGTTGCCCCATGTCCGAGCCTGGAAACAGCGACCAGCCCCCTCGGCCCCAGATACTGGGGCACCGCGCTAACAGCCACCGTATCATAGAGTACTATAAGAACGCCGAAGTCGATGGAGTCGAGGTCGACGTCATAGTTAACCACAGTAACAGGCTCCGCGTCGAGCACGTTCTAGAGGAGAACGAGTACCTCGACCTACTCTACAGCGCCGAGAAGGGCGTCCTCCCCAGCCTCAAGATCCTCACCTATCGGATGAGGAGGCTCTTCGGCCTCAGGAGCAGGGTCAAGCCCCCCCTCGACGACTACCTAACCTACCTCTCCCGCACCTGGCCCCAGGCAAAGCTCATGATAGACGTGAAGACCCCCAGGGGCCCCGAGCTCCTCGACGAGGTGATAGGGAGGTTCTCGAAGTCATTCAAGGAGGTCTTGGTGACCAGCAAGTACCACACCCTCATAGCCGAGCTCAAGGTCCCCAAGGGGGTCAAGAGGCTCGCCA
>JALTXS010000052.1 GCA_027048265.1 Desulfurococcales archaeon | reverse complement strand
CTAACCTGATTGATTCTACATAGTTGCCAGCTATCAGGGCTATTAGGGGAGGGCCTATGAGCGAAGCGGCGTCGAACATAACCGTATAGATGCTTGCTGCCATACCCCTTCGCTCAATCGGGACACTGGTCAATGCAAGTATCTGCAACCCTGGGACTAGTAACCCAAGGCCTGAGCCCACGAGGGGGGCAACATATACTATAGCAGGGTCAGCTGGGTTAATTGCCACTAGCTCAACACCTAGAATTACTAGCATGACGCCTACTATGCTAACCGTTAATGGACCTTGGCGTTGCGTTATCTTCGTAAAAATCACTCTAGATACCAGGTTGGTGAAAGACACTATAGTGAAAAAGAGGGCAATAACAGCATTACCCAACCCAAGCTCCCTGTGCAACGCGGGCAAGAAGAGGACAATTGACATGTAAAAGGCAGCGAATAAGAATAGGGCTAGGCTAGACAACATGAACAGCCTGTTCTTTAGACCCGTAACAAGGCCTCTTCCTGTCCTCTTGCCAGTCTTAGGCAGCATATTAGGATGCCTCCACATAGCAGAAAGCACCAGCGAAAGGAAGCTAAGGAATCCGCCCACGCCAAAAAGGAGGAACCATCCATCAATCTCTAGTAAGAAGCCTCCAATTGCAGGACCCATAGTGGCTCCCAGGCCTACCATTATGCTTCTCGACGCCAAGTTTCTCGACGCAACTGCATCGCTACCTAGCGACGCTGCGTGCAGGCTTGCAGGGATGAAGAGGGCTAGTGCCGAGCCTTGTATCAAGCGGGCCAAGTATACATGCACAATGCTCCCAGAGGTAGCGTATAAAATCTGCGATGCGAGGTTGAGGAGGCTCCCCGTTACTAATAGATGCCTGGTAAATCCCTTATCGCTGAGAACACCTGTTAAAGGTCTCAGCATGATTGCGGTTACCGCGTACAGAGGAGCCAGCAGGGCAACCTGTTCCTCCTGCGCACCCAGGTCTACAGCCAGTTGTGGTATGAATGGTGCTAGTCCTATCAGTGTTGTAAAGTAGAATAGTGTAGCAATATTTAGTAGGACCTCGTCTCTATTAGCTCTAAGTGCTAGTGCCATTGCCTTAGGTTGCTTCATAGTCACCACTTTTACCTCTCCGTTCTACAATATCATTAGGTGCGGAGATAATTGGCGTTGCCAACGAGTTACCGTGGAACACTGGTTTATGCAGTGGTAGTTGTCCTTGGAGCCTCGTCATATTTTGCCTACATGTATGGGGGAGTGGTTTTTCTGGGACTGGTGTACTGGGCTGGACTAGTATTGTCTCTTTGGGGAATGTCGGGGAATGCTGGCAAGCCCCCACCCCGAGTTGCAGTAAAGACTGTGTTTGCCTTGTATATCATATTCATGCTAGCACGGGTTCTAGAGTCCTACTTCATGAGAAGCTGGCCCATTTACGTGCTTGAGAAGCTTTGGGGCCTAGGGCTTATTGCGCTTGTTACCAGTGGAAGGCTGGCACTCTTTTTACGCTCTGGACTATTCGTTTTAGAAAGGACTCTACTCATTGCTGTCTTTCTCATAGTTGTGGTGTTCACTTTAAACAGGTGTGGCGGGTCTCTCGACTTTGAGCTTATAGTAGTATTTGTGATTCCTTTTCTCGTTGTTAATAGCCTTTTTGAAGAAGGCATGTTTCGCGGGCTCATGCTGAGGAGTCTGTCACATAGATTGGGGTCTATGAGTTTGGGGATCGTGTTACAAGCGCTCCTATTTTCATTCTGGCATATCCCTCACATAATTTGGACTCCCAGCCTATGGGCAATTGGGTATCTCATTGCTAGTCTTGCAGCTGGACTATCACTTGGATTCGTTGCTGCGAAAGAATGCTCGATAGTTACGGCTGTGATACTACATACCTTATGGAATTTATCTGCATTAATAGGATGTTCTGACATCGTTCCCGAGGCGCTTCTATTGTGGCTTGCACCGTTTGTATTATACCATCCTTTGTGGGGAAAGATTTTTAGAAAACAGGATAGCAAAGTATAATAGATTATCAATATAGCTCCCTGAAGAGGTGTTGCATCTGGGTTTTGGCGTGCCTCAGGACCGGTGTTTTGTTATATCAATGGGAATTGACACGGACCTCCTTTTCAAGAGGCTCATGTCTATTTCGCCACCCATAACCTTCGGCGACCACGTGCTTATAGTCGCAGGCACTCCCTCCCGTAAACAGAGGAAGATTCGCAGGACTCTCCAGGAACAGCTTTCCATCTACGGCTACGAGGGACCGATTAAACACATAATAGTAGAGCCTGACAACCCTGCGAAAAGTATGCAAGAGTTGGCAAAGCGTCTTAGGGACTGTAGAGGGCGGATTGTGTACTTTGAAGCAGGCTCTCGTCTTTGTCTCCTTGACATAGAGGTACTGGTCCTCCTCATCCTGCTGGGCTTCGAAACACATATCAACCTAAAGCAGGAGGATGGATCCATGGTTTCCATACCTTGGGGCGTTATAGTTTTTCTTAGAGATCTAGAATCGAGGAAGAGTGAGGCACGTCTCCTCGATGCGATGGCTGCCAACCCGGGTGCTGATATCGGCACGCTGGCGCGGATTCTAGGTGTTAGTGAGAAGACTGTGAGGAACAAGATCTCACATCTTAGGAAGCTAGGTCTTGTAGAGCGGAGAAGTAGGGGTGTTCCCAGATTATCCGAGTGGGGAAGCGCTTTGGCGGAGATTATAAGAAATATGACCACCGGGACTCAGGATTGAAAAAACTCTCTAAGCCAAGCAGGTATTGGTCCCCTGGTCTCAGTGTATATTTTCAACAATTCTTCAATGGTCGCCCCACCTATCCGTGCTCCTATTTTAACGCAAGAGTAGGCACCCATTAGGTTTGCTAACGTGAGTGTCTGTTCTAGGTTGAGCCCTTTGAGGAATCCAGCGATAACTCCAGCATTGAATGCGTCCCCCGCACCCGTGGTATCTATGGGATTTATCCTGAAGGGTGGGGATCTCACAATTTTTTCTCCATCCCACCCGGCAGAGCCTCTATTCCCTTGTTTTACGACAACCCATTTGGATTTAGTCATACTGGTCAGCTTTTTAAGGGAATCGTCTATTGAATCCCCCCTGTATATCAGGTTTAATTCTTCGTTGTTCAAGAGTACCACGTCTACTAGTCCAGCGAGATCTAATATAAACTGGGGCTCACTCATGGCTATTCCTTCGAGGTCTATGCTTGTGGTAATATCCCTGCTCCTAGCCTCTGTAAGCAAGCTTATTATGGATCTTCCTCCATCATGGTTGTATATAGTATATCCGGATACGTGGACATGGTTTGGATTGGTTTCTTCCAGTAAATTGGCAGCTTCTTGCCTAACAATCGTGTTAAATGAGTTGGCGTTTCTTCCTCCCGTGAGCGTCCTGCCACCTCCTGATGTTACAAGTGCTATTATTAGACCAGTGGCTTCTCCCCGGACTGTCCTCACCCACTCGGTTACAACACCTAGTCTCTCAAGCCTACTAACAATTTCTCGCCCAAAGCAGTCCTCTCCAACACTCGCGACGACTATGGGGTGGTAACCCAGTACCAGCAGGGCTTCTGCTATGTTGCCCCCCACGCCTCCATGTTTCACTACAAGGTCTTCTGCTGGGTAGAAGAGGTCTTTCAACTCTATCCCAGGCACCCTCACTATTATGTCCATGTTAAGGTCGCCGTAAACAAGCACCCTAGGAGAAGACCTCTCCAAGATAAGGCACCGGTTTTATTTGTGCCTTAGCCTCCTTACTGCGTCCATAAGCTTTTTGACCCTCTCCCTGTCTACAGGATTCTGGGTTATCCCGTCTTTTTTGAAATATGTTCCCACAATTGCACCATCGGCTTTACTCATTAGCTTCTCTACATTATCCAAAGTTAGCCCGCTTCCTATTATCACGGGGGTCTCGGGCGCTATCTTCTTAGCGCGCTCAACATCCCCTGGTGTTGGGGGAACGCCTGTCATCGTCCCTGTTATTATTATCGCATCAGCCATGTAGAAGTCTGTCCAAGTGACGTGTGTTTCCAGGTCTATTCCAGGGAACATGACGCTATGTTTTTTCACAACGTCCGCGAAGAACCTTATGTCCTCAGCATACAATAGCTTGCGTAGTCTCATAAGGTCAGCCGCAACTCCATGGTCGAACTCGCCCGTATCCCAAACAGCTGCCCCTGTATAGAGGTCTACTCGCACAAACTTGGCTCCAGCAGCCTTGGCTATCCCGAGAGCGACTCTCCCCCCGTTGTGTATAACCGTTATGCCTACTGGTACGTTCACATTCTTAACGACCTCCCGCGCAGCCACTGCATGAGCCGCTATTTCTTCCGGGGGTATCCTTTTTTCTCCCGAGTAGAATGGAAGGTCCCACATGTTCTCTACGATGAGGCC
>JALTXS010000051.1 GCA_027048265.1 Desulfurococcales archaeon | reverse complement strand
GGCGCGGCCTGCGCCGGGGTGGAGGGGGGTGAGGCTGCCTGCTATTATCAGGCTTGCTCCCAGCTGTTCATCGTTCGTGGGGCCGTTGTTGTTCATGGCCTTCCCACCGGCCGGGGGTCTTGCTGGTCTATACGGGTTTGCGCTTTTCCTATGATTTTCAGCCTGTTTATATTTAAGCCTTGGGGTACACACTAGCTAGGGGGTGTCTGGTGTTGTTTAGGCGGTTGGTTTACAGGTTCTCTGTGGGGCGTAATGTTTTTAAGACCACGTGATTGGTTTAGTGAGTCCCACTGCAGTGTCCTCGTGCGGGGTGGTCTTGTTGCGCCAATGGAGAACAATGTAGGGGAGGAGACCCCCCAGGAGAACAGGGAGAAGTCCCTTCTTAAGAAAATACTCTCCTATGACCTCAGCTTCAAGGGAAGAAAGCCCCTGCCCAAGCCACCTTCTAGCATAAGGAGCATAGCGGGACCCGGCGTCATAATGGCGGCTATGGCAATAGGCGCGGGGGAGCTGATATTCTGGCCCGTGCTCGTCACCAAGACCGGCCCGGGGCTACTATGGCTCATACCAATAGCGCTGATAGTCCAGTTCGTCTGGCTCATAGAGTCAACGCGATGGACGGTGGTGACGGGCGAGGGGTGGATACAGGCGACGGGCCGCCTCCCCGGCCGGGGGCTGTGGCCAGGCCTGTGGCTCACGGTGATGACCATTAGCCTGATATGGCCGGGCTGGAGTGTCGCCGCGGCAGCGGGCTTCTGGGTCCTCACCGGCGGCCCCGAGAGCCCCCTGGATCTCAGGGTCTGGGGCCTGATAGTCTACCTGGTAAGCATAACGGCGCTGCTGGTTCCCAGGTACGTGTTCCAGGGCCTCTTCCTGGCGAGTAGCATTAGCCTCCTGGTCTTCAACGCGGGCCTCATAATAGCTTTCATAGCCGTGGTCGCGAACGAGCCGGGGAGCCTGGGGCCCGTGCTCAAGGGCTACCTCAGCGTGGGCAGCGTGCCGGAGAACGTTGACTTCCCCCTCCTCGCCAGCGCCATAGCGTGGGCGGGGCTGGGGGCCATGGGCAACGCTTTCTACAGCCTCCTGGTGAGGGACAGGGGCTTCGGTATGGCGGCCCACGTGGGCAGGATACCCGGGCTCACGGGCAAGGAGGTCACAGTTGCTGAGAAGGGCTACCTGCCCGAGGAGGGTGACGTCAAGGAGGGGAGGCTGACACGGTGGATTAGGCTGATGGAGAAGGACGCCCTGTACTTCTTCCTCATACCCAGCATACTGAGCCTCTTCATCTTCACCTACCTGGCAGCGACCCTACTGCACCCAGCCTACGTTGCAGGGGAGATAACCGACAAGCAGCTCGCCCGCATAGGGGCGGTGATAGTGCAGAGCAAGTTCTTCGAGTACTTCATGGGCAACGCGGGCGTGGTCATGTACCTCATAGTGGCGGTCTTCGCCCTGTGGAGCACCCAGATAGGCCTCCTCGACGCCATGGCGCGGACCTGGGCCGACACGCTATACGTGTACAGCGAGAGGGTGAGGAGCCTGGGGATCAAGAAGACCTACACGATAGCCCTCCTAGCCTTCGCAGCCGTGGGCCTAACGGTGATACTCAGCGGCAAGTTCCAGCAAACCCCTCTGACGCTGCTCAAGCTGGGCGCTATACTGGGGCTCATACAGCAGGTCATCAGCATGCCCATAACCATAATGATAAACAACCGCCTACTACCCCCCGAGATGAGGAAGGCCGCCAACGTAAGACTTGTCTTCAGCGGCGTCCTGGTGCTGGGGATGTTCCTCTACCTGATAAGCCTCATCAACGCCATCAAGTAAGCCCGACCTTCCCCCTAAGCCACACCGCGAGGTCTTTTTCCATAAACCTAAGAAGGAAACCCTCCCCCCTCGCCACCGGGAAGAGAGCGAGGGTTACAACACAGTTCTCAAACCCCCCAGCTTCCCCTCCCAAGGCGTCCTTATCCGTCCTCTTCCCGTGGGACGCCCTCTCAAAAACCACCTCAGCATCACACTCTTCTTTAACAAGTCGCGCCAGCTCCATAAGGTCCCTCCTCTGCCGCTCCCTGTTGTGACGTGCTGTGTAGTAGAAGACCCTGACCCTCCCAGTGCAGTCCTTTTCATGCATCCACCTGCAGAGGGCCCTGGCTGTTAGGGGCAGGGGTATTGTTCCCAGGAAGGGGAGGCCGAGTTCCCTAGCCTTCTCAAGAACCTCATCGTAGTGGTCACCGTGTAGGAGAAGGTATGCTGCCACCTTCGCTTCCTTAGGTACTTGCTTTGTTTTCAGGAACTCCTCTATGGTCATGGGGGTGACGGGAAGGCCGAGTATCCTCTCGAGGCTCCGTGCGTGGGCTTCCGCTATCTGGTAGCCTTCATCGCGGCCGGGCTTGTGGTGGATGATGAGGAGATGGGGTGTCATCGTCTCCCCCGGGCCCCCTTATGTTCTACGGGGTTTTTATGATGATATATAGTCCTGCATTTACGCGTGTTGTCGTAAATATGCGTATATTCACAAATAGGTTCAAACACATTCAAGTATATGGAAAATTTACACAATAGTAAGAAGCACTTGCAAAGTAGATACAAGAACTTCCATAATATTCCAAATATTTGCCAACAAATAAAAGCCACAGGATGAAAAACATCCAGCGGAGTGGAGCTCCCTTGAAAAGACAGCCAAGCAACACAGCGAAACTGGACAACCTCATAATGATAGGCTACAGCCACAAGACCCACCCTACCCCAATGATACTAGAGATAGGGCGCGATGAGGAAACTATAGCCGAGAAGCTGGCCCCACACACAAGGGACATGGTGGTACTCTCCACCTGCAACCGTTTCGAAGCCTACCTAGAAACCCCCCAGCCTCAGGAAAGCCTCGCCCGTGCACGTGAGCTTCTCGAGAAACATACTGGCCAAGAGCCACTCCAACTGGCGGGCGTGGAGGTTGCCCAGCATCTTTTCAGGGTGGCCTCAGGCCTCGAGTCCGCCATACTGGGGGACCATGAGGTACTGGGTCAAGTGAGGAGGGCCCTGGACAAGTACGCCCGCCTTGGCCTTGTTTCTAGGCGGAGTATGCTGTACAGGCTCTTCACTCATGCGATCAAGGTAGGGAGGCGGGTGCGGAGAGAGACAGGTCTCAGCCGGGGCAGGATAGGCTACCCCCGGCTTGCATGGGAGGTCATACGCAGCGAACTTGGGGAGGCCCCGGGGAAACTGGCTGTTCTGGGAGGCGGTGATGCGGCAAAGTCCTTCTTGGCGAGCGTTTGTAGCTCCCGTGTACCGGCCCGTGTCCATGTAATAACTGGTTCACCATTGGCTCCTCATACTAATGCATCTTGCACAGCAGAGGTTGTTGTAAAGCGCTTTCTTGGCGAGCCCCACTGGGGCGGGCTTAGGGAGTTGCTCGCTGGAGTGGAGGCTATTGTTGTTGCTAGCGAAAGATGGAGCCTAGGCTCCCTACTAGACATTCTAGTCTTGGGTGAAGGTGGCCTTCCAGAGATAATCGTTAGCCTAGTTGACCACGGGAAGCCCGACTTGGGCGCCCGCCACATCCTGGGGAAAACCAGAGTTTTTACCATGGAGGACCTGGAGGCCATTGCAAACCAAAGGCTCTCAGAGAGGGCCCGCCATGTAGGGAAAGCGGAATCCATCGTCAAAGAGGAGCTCGAGAAACTCCTACAAAAACTACACTCATCGGAGGCAGACCAGAGCATCTCCCTCCTCATGAGGTACGCGGAGAAGCTGCGCAGAGAAGAGGTCCTAGAGACGCTAAAACACGCCAGGAGGGGCATTGACGAGGAGCTCCTCTCCCGGGCCCTAGACTCCTACACGAGGAGGCTCCTCCACCCCCTCATAATGGCACTGAGAGACACCGCCCTGGGGGCCAACCCCCTCGAGGCGGTGGAGAAGAGGCTCCGGCAAGCGGAGGGATACTAGGATGCATGCCCGTCTCTGGCTGTGGGAGCACCCTGCATCCTTCCCCGAGCTGAGGCCCCGCAGGCTCAGAGGGCATCCCGTGCTGAGGGATTTGCTTGCCGAAGCCCGTCTCCATGTGGAGAAACTTGTTCAGCCGATTTTCATAAGAGAAGACCTCTCCAGCTCTAGGCCCCTGGGCTCTCTGCCCGGCCTCAGCGCGTATGGCCCGGAGTCGCCCGAGCTAATAGAGTACATTGCCTCCGCGATGGATGATGGTGTTAAGGCCTTCCTAGTGTTCGGCACCCCCCGGCGCAAGGCCAGGCTTGGTGACCCGGCTTATGACGTGAACGGGGTGGTGCAGAGGAGCCTCCGCTATGTGAGGAGGGAGCTGGGAGAGGAACCCCTGCTCGTGACAGACCTATGCCTCTGCAGCTACACTGACCACGGCCACTGTGGAGTCCCCCGTCAACACCCCCGGAAAGGGATAGTGATAGAAAACGACGAGACCCTGGGCCTCTACGCGCGTATAGCCGTGGCCC
>JALTXS010000050.1 GCA_027048265.1 Desulfurococcales archaeon | reverse complement strand
AGGATACCCTCATTCATAGTGACGCTTGGCGTAATGTGGGTGATTAGGGGCGTCATGCTCGCCGTCACGGGGGGCTTCCCCATGCGGCTTGAGGCGGACGTCGAGTGGCTGTGGATATTCTCCAAACCCATAGTGGGAGACCTGAGGATATCCGCCCTATGGTTCCTGGCCCTTGTACTGATATTCCACTTCATACTCAACTGGACCCCCTACGGCAACTGGGTCCAGGCCGTGGGGGGGAGCCCCGCCACCGCGAGGGCCCTCGGAGTAAACGTTTCCCGCGTGAAGACGATAAACTTCGTAATAAGCGGGACCCTCGCGGCCCTCGCGGGGCTCATTGCCATGTCCCGGTTCAAGATAGTCGAGCCCACCGCCGGGGTGGGCATGGAGCTCGAGGCCATAGCCTCCGCCGTGATAGGGGGCTGCTCCCTCGCCGGGGGCGTGGGGACCATACTCGGAGCGGCCCTCGCGGCCTTCCTGGTGGGGGAGATAAGGGTGGGCCTCGTCCTAGCGGGGGCGCCCGCTTACTGGTACATCGGGTTCGTGGGCCTCCTCCTCATAGTCGTGGGTATAATCAACCTGAGGGTGGGGAGACGTGTCTAGCACACCCCTGCTTGAGATGAGGAGCATCACCAAGAGATTCGGCCCAGTCGTGGCCCTGGACAGGGTGGACTTCAGGGTGGGGCGTGGAGAGGCCGTTGGACTGGTGGGTGACAACGGTGCGGGCAAATCCACCCTGGCCAAGATAATAGTGGGCTACCACCAGCCCGACGAGGGGGAGATGTACTTCGAGGGACGGCGGGTGGTTTTCAAGAGCCCCGCGGAGGCACGGAGGGCGGGGATAGAGATAGTCTACCAGGACATGGCCCTTGTGCCCTACCTTAGCGTCTACCGCAACCTCTTCCTGAACCGAGAGGCCACTCGTAGGATAGGGCCCTTCAGGGTCCTGGACAGGGCCCGGATGAAGGAGACGGCCGCGAAGCTCCTCGAGGAGATAGGTATTAAGAGGAGGGACCCCGAGATAGAGGTTGGCGTCCTCTCGGGCGGGGAGAGGCAGTCCATAGCCATCGCCCGGGCAGTACATTTTGGCGCTAAACTGGTGATACTCGATGAGCCCACCTCCGCCCTCTCAGTCAAGGAGACCGAGAAGGTCCTAGAATACGTAACACAGCTCAAGTCAAGGGGGGTGAGCAGCATACTCATCTCCCACAACATCTACCACGTCTACTCCGTGGCGGACAGGATAGTCGTGCTGGACCACGGGAGGAAAGTCCTCGACGTGGAGAGGGACAAGGTGACCCCCGAGGACATAATAGACGTCATAGCCCACAGGAAAGCCCCCGAAGAGGTGCTCAAAGCAGCCGAGGCAACGGCGTGATGACCTGGTAATGTTTAGAGGAAGAAAAAGTGTCTGAAAAAGCAGAGCCGGATAAATAGGGATCATGGTGAATTCAGTAAACCTGACCAAGAGAACAATGGTGAGACACTTATAATAAGCTCAGGCAAATTTGCCAAGAAGGCTGCCAGAGAAAAATAGGGACACACAGACTAGTATTCCAACTTAACACCAGCTATGTCTTCAGCTCCTTAATGAAGTTCTGGAGAACCCTTCTCCCCGGGGGCCCGCTTCTCTCGGGGTGGAACTGGGTCCCGTATATGGGGGGATTCTCCACGAGGGCGGCGAACCTGTTTCCCTCGTACTCCGCGTAGGCTTTGGCCTCGGGCCCAAGCCTCGTTACTGCGTAGCTGTGGACGAAGTAGAAGTACTCCCCCTGCCCCACCCCCTCGAGCAGCCTGGACTCACCCTCCTTGTAGACCCGGGTCCAGCCAATGTGGGGCAGCTTGGGCGCGTCTAGTCGCACCACCCTCCCTTGGAGCAGGCCCAGCCCCCTGCCGGGGGCCTCCTCGCTCTCCTCGTACAACAGCTGCATCCCTAGGCAGATGCCCAGGATGCTTCCCCCGTCCCTCACGTAGTCCACTATAGTGTCACGTGTGCCCTCCAGCCTCCTGACTGCGGCGCCGTAGTTGCCCACGCCGGGGAGTATGAGGGCATCGTATTCGCCAAGCCCTTTCCCCGGCTCCTCCAAGACAATGGGCTGAGCGCCCAGGGCCCTGAGGGCCGACGCCACGCTGTGAATGTTCCCGACCCCGTACTTGTAGATGGCTATCCTCATCCTCTCATCCTCCTCTCCAGCTCCTCCAGGACCTCTCCAATGCTCCTACCACTGAGCCTGAGGAGGACGACGAGGTGGTAGAGAAGGTCAGCCGCCTCCCTGACAAGGGCGTCCCCCTTTCCCGAGAGGGCCTCCACCATGGTCTCCACCGCCTCCTCCCCCAGCTTCCTCGCCGCGTAGGGGAGGCCCCTCTCCGCCAGCTTAACCGTATAGCTCCCCGGGGGCCTCCTCTCGAGCCTCTCCATGATGATTCCATCCAACCTCTCCAGTACACCCTCCTCTTCGGGCATCAGAGCCTCACCTCCACCCCATGGCTGCGGAGGTACTCCTTAACCTCCCGGACCCTGTAGACCCCATAGTGGAAAATGCCAGCCGCCAGTGCCGCATCGGCCCCCGCCGTGGTGAAGGCCTCGAGGAAGTGACGGGGCTCACCCGCCCCACCGCTCGCTATTACAGGGACGCTCACCGCCTCGACCACCGCCCGGGTGAGCTCGAGGTCATAGCCCCGCCTCGTCCCATCAGTGTCTATGCTCGTCAAAAGTATCTCGCCCGCCCCAAGCTCCACCGCCCTGCGGGCCCACTCCACTGCGTCCAGCCCAGTGGGTTTGCGCCCCCCCGCAATGTACACCTCCCACCAGCCCTCCGGCCTCCTCTTCGCATCTATCGCGACCACAACCGCCTGGGACCCATACTCGCGGGCAGCGCCACTTATCACCTCGGGTTTGAGCACGGCCGTGGTGTTTATCGAGACCTTGTCAGCACCGCTGTCAAGCATCTTGCCAAAGTCCTCTACACTCCTAACCCCCCCTCCCACGGTGAAGGGGATGCTAATGGTGCTCGCCACCTCCCTCACCACCCGGTAGAGGGGCTCCCGCTCCTCGGGAGTCGCCGTTATGTCTAGGAAGACCAGCTCATCCGCCCCCTCCTCGTCGTAGACCTGTGCTAGCTCAACGGGGTCGCCGGCGTCCCTTATGTTCACGAAGTTCACCCCCTTGACCACCCTGCCCTTGTCCACGTCCATGCAGGGGATTATCCTCTTCGCCACCATGGCCCCCACCCCGCCTAGAGCTCCACCACTCCCTTGGTGCTAGGCGTTTTATCAGTGAGTGAAAGAGCCTGGCCTAGGGCCTTCCCCAGTCCCTTGAACAGGGCCTCGGCCACGTGGTGGTTGTTGGACCCTGCTAGGACGCGGGCGTGTATAGTGGCCCTCATGCTGCTGGCGAGGGATTGTATGAAGTGGGGGATGTTCTCGGCCGCGACGTCACCAATATACTCTCTGGTAAAACCAGCTTCCACGAAAGCTCCTGGACGCCCCGACACGTCCACCGCCACCAGGGCCAGGGCCTCGTCCATGGGCATGGCCCAGAAGCCGAACCGGGCTATGGGGGCCTGGGCGGCTATCCTCCTCAGCGCCTCCCCCAGTGCCAGGGCCACGTCCTCCACCACGTGGTGGTCGTCCACGGGCTTCTTCTCAACCGCCTCCACAACGCCGCTCGCCCCCATGTAGTAGAGGAGGGTCTCCACCATGTGGTCCAGGAACCTGTAACCCGTGCTCACCCTGGCCTCGCCCGGCTCGAAGGAGACCTCCACCCTAACCCTGGTCTCCCCCGTTTCCCTCACAACCTCTGCCCCACGGGAGCTAGGCATACCTCCTCGCCACCTCCTCCCAGGGAATCCTACCACTGTGGAGGGCCATGCCAAGTATAGCATAGTCGACACCAAGGGCCTCCAGGGCCTCCAGGTCCCCCATGCCCGCTATCCCCCCCGAGTACTCCAGCACCCGGGGCGGCTCCAGCACGTCCCGGGCCCGGGCTACAGTGTTTATCACGTCCTTCCGTAGCCCCGTCATCTCCCCCTCCACGTCTATAATGGTGAGCAGCACTCCCCATGCCCGGGTTCTTTTGACAGCGTTTAGGGCCTCCTCCAGGCCCAGGGACTCGAGCCTCCTCCACCCCCAGGTGGCGACCCTCCCCTGCTTCACCTCAACGGCGGCTACAACACGGCATCCGGTCTCCTGCGATACCTCGTCCAGGAACCCGGGGTCCCGGAGCCAAGCCGTGCCTATGACGAGGGTGTCCACCCCCTCCACGCTACAAGCTCTCATGGCGGAGGCCGGGCTCCTTATCCCCCCACCCATCTGCACCCTCAGCCCCGTCTCACCCGTTATTCTCCTCACCTGGGCCAGGTTCTCAGGGGAGGGCTCCCCCCTCTCAGCCCCGTCGAGGTCAACCACATGTACCCTCTGGAACCCCGCGTCCCTGGCCCTGCTCGCCACCTCCAGGGGGTCTCCCACTATGAGC
>JALTXS010000049.1 GCA_027048265.1 Desulfurococcales archaeon | reverse complement strand
TATGTAAGGAATATGGGGATTTTATAGCGCTAGAGAGGACTAATTCAGTCTTCCGAGAGGTACCTTTGTCTACTAATCAGGTATATGAACAGACACAAAGTAGCGCGTAAAAGCAATTAGTGAAAAACATTTTAGTCACGCTCTCTGTCTTCTCTGATAAGTCTTGAAGCAGTACCGGGCGGACTGGGGATAACTAATTTTCTTATCAAGCTATCGAGCTCTTCTACTACATGTTTTTGTTTCTTTTTTTCATTTCCGTTTTCGATAAAGTTTTGATCCCTTGTATTATCTTGTTCCTTGTTTACCATGAATCTGGCCACCCTTTATTCACATTTATCCTCAATCATCGCGAGATAGCTTCCAAGCTACTCCACACTATAATAAAAGAAGGTAATAATAGAATAATTTCCCAAAGTCCAAATATCTATACCCCCCTTGCAAACATGTAGATATCGGAGCTTTGTCAAATTGTGTGAGTGTATACTAGTCTTTTTCTAGGTGGATGTATTCGGCTTGTATGAGTCCCCCGCTTTTGACGTAAAGTGTCGCCCCCGCGGCCAGGCCTAATGGGGGTGAGTATGTGTATACAACTGCTTCCCTGAAGCCCTCCCCTCTTGCGGAGTACAGTAGGCGGCATAACAGGGTTCGTCCTATGCCCTTGAGCCTATATATAGGTGTTACTGCGACGCCCGCTAGCCACGCTATTTCTCGGGCCCTCCGGGAGTGAGGACCGTAACCGGCGGCCCCAACGTGTGTTCCCCCATAGAGGGCCACGTACCACCGGTGTGGGTTGTCTTCCACCCACCTCCTAATATCCTCTAGGGCCCTTCGGGGGCCTCCTTTGTCAAGGGTTATCCACCAGTCCCAGTGGGTGGAGAGCCCCTGGAGGAAGACCTTGGCTATGGGTTCGGGGTCGCCTGCCTCTGAGGCTTTCATGAGTGTCAAGTCAGGGTTAGGGTCGGGGGCAGTGAGCCACTTGACCTTGAGTATCCTCCGTCGGGGCCGAAATCCCAGTGGAGTCACAGCTTCCATGATGCTCGGCTCGCCTAGAGCCACTATCCGTAAGTGTTTCTCCCTAGGAGCTATCGTGGCCTGCGAGAGGATGTGCCTGAGAAGGGCCTCAAGCGCCTCGGGGTGTTGGGGGTTGACTGCGAGGTTCCTCAGCTCCACCACGTCTGCTAGCCTATGGAGGGAGGCGAAGGCCAGGGCCTCCTCACCAGCGAAGGCGGCCAGAGAGTTGTCTGAACTCACCACCATTTGTCTAGTTGCAAACCCGTCAATGTCCTCAAAGCCCCCATATGTCTCCCTAAGCACCTCAGCACTAAATCCAAGTTACTGGCTGTGACCTTGGCGAAACGGAGTCCCTGCCCCAACACAGGCTCCCCTGGGAGGACTGCTCCCGAGAGACTAGTTGTATGGGCTCTACATATGCTTGTCCTCCCATGAGTCGGGCCTTCGCTTAACCGGAGAGAGTTACCAAAACTTCACAGAGAGTGGGGCGTCTAATGGAGGGTGCATAGAGGGTAAAGTTATAAGGTTGAATAGGCCCCCTTGTTACAAAACCTCGTGGGGGGAGGGGCATGGATAGGAGAACCCACGCAGCCAGGGGGCCCTGGAGGCCCGAGGAGGAGCCCCGGAGCATGGATGTGGAGCCCCCCATACACATAAGCAGCGTGTACAGGTACCCGCCTTATGAGAAGCCCCTCCGCCCCCGCAAGGGCGAGGTTAAATACGGGCGGGAGAACAACCCCACCGTTATGCTCCTAGAGGACCAGTTCGCCACACTAGAGGGAGGCGACTGGGGCCTGGCCTTCAACTCGGGCATGTCCTCCCTTTCCACCCTCCTCCTCTTCCCCGGTACGCAGAAGAGAACAATCCTCCAGAGGGTGGTCTACGGGGCGACCCGGAGCCTCGCTGAGAGGCTCGCAGAGCGAACCGGGTCCAAGGTGGTTCTCAGAGGACCCCCCTGGGAGGAGCTCCTCCACGAGGCTACGGGGGGCGACCTCGTGCTCGTGGAGACCCTGGGCAACCCCACCCTCAGGGTCCCCCCACTGGACGAGCTCGTCGACCGGTGCGAGCAGAGGGGGTGCAGGCTAGTTGTGGACAATACTATGGCCAGCCCCGTCCTCCTCCGCCCTCTGGACCATGGAGCGGGTCTTGTGGTGGAGAGCGCGAGCAAATACATAGCGGGCCACAACGACGTCCTCGCTGGCCTCATAGCAGGGCGGGGGGAGGAGGACTACCAGGCTCTCTGGGAGGGACGAAGGCTCCTGGGGACCCACCTTCAGCCCATGGACGCCTTCCTGGTCATGAGGGGCCTCAAGACCCTATTCGTGAGGGTGAGGGAGGCTAGCCGGAGCGCCCTCGTGGTGGCGGAGTGGCTGGAGGCTCAGGAGGACGTTGAGAGGGTCTACTACCCCGGCCTGGAGACCCACCCGGACCACGAGAACGCCCTAGCCTTGTTCAGGGAGGGCCTCTTCGGGGCCGTGGTTAGCTTTGAGCTCCGCGGGGGCAGGAGGAGGGCTGAGGCATTCTTAGAGTCCCTCCGCCTCGCTATACCCACCGCGAGCTTCGGAGGGGTGGAGACTATGGTCTCCTACCCCTATATGGCCAGCCACCGGAGCCTGGGGGAGGAGGAGAAGAGGCTCCTGGGGATAACACCGGGCCTCCTCCGCCTTAGCGTAGGCCTGGAGGACGTCCGTGACATAATCTACGACCTGGAGACCGCCCTCAAGGCCTCACGCCGGGAGCTCAGGGGGTGACGGGGACGTGGTGGACTGGCTCCCCGGGGAGAGGATAGGCCTCGCAAGGCCCCCGAGGAACCAGGAGGAGCTGGAAGAGCTCCTCGGCCGAGAGTATGACCTCGCAGTATCGCTCCTCACCGACGAAGACGAGCCCGGTGTGTTCGAGAGCATCGATGACCTCCACCGCGCCCTATCCCAAAAGTCGAAAAAGCTGGTAAGGCTCCCCGTCCCAAGCGGTAGGCCTCCCAGCGTCGAGGAGGGTATGGCCCTACTCCACATGATAGACGAAACCCTCAAGAAGGGAGGTAGGGTCCTCATAATGTGCGGTAGGGCCTGGGGTAGGAGCGCCTGCCTCGCTGCAGGCTACCTAGTGCTAAGGGGCTGGAGTGCTGAGGAGGCCCTCCGCTTGGTCGAGCAGGAGGCCCTGAAGAGGGGAGAGAAACCCCCCGGAGAGGAGCAGAAGCCCTTTCCCCACATGGTTGAAAGGGCGCTTAGGAAGCAGGGTGCCTGCACTTAGGCTTTCTCTACATTGGTTGGGCCGCTACTTTCAGTTTCTCAGCCTACCCAACCTGTGGCTGTTACCGGCCTTACCCATAACCCAATCATGGTGGACCTTTCGTTCCAGA
Organism: Desulfurococcales archaeon; assembly: GCA_027048265.1. Lineage (GTDB taxonomy): Archaea > Thermoproteota > Thermoprotei_A > Sulfolobales > Fervidicoccaceae > JALTXS01. The sequence goes on along the minus strand of JALTXS010000049.1, from coordinate 1,112 downwards.
AACCTGTTCCCAGCCCTAGAACACGCCCTACCCCTAACTAATGTGAGGAAGTGTTCCAATCCCTCGTACCGAGAGATAACGGGGATCCCTTTTATAGGATAGAACCCCTCCTCTCCACCAGAAGTCCCATGCTGGGGCATACAGCTGGACAATGGGTGGGAGAATGGTCTCGAGAAGCATATACAGGGCTTCAAGGAAATTCGCCTGGATAGCTCTAGGTCTTTCCATAACAGCATATGTCACGGGATGGGTGCTGCTTAACAGCTTCGCCACCCAGGTCGTCATAGAGCCCATTAAGGGGGTACAGCTGGTGCTGGACCGCAACTTCCTGAAACTTCTACACTATGCAATAATACCAGCGACTGGCATCCTCGCAATAGTTATACATATGCTCCCCACGATCTATGCTAGGGCCAACCGTATAAGCCTACCCGCCAACCCCCGGAGGTTCATCGCAAACGCGGTTGCGGGAACAGTGCTTCTCGCGGGCCTCGCACTCTCGCTCATAGTAGTCCAGAACGGCCTTGCCGCGGTAGCGCCGTTCGACACCACAGTCCTCCCGCAGGACCAGCAGTTAACCACACCCCTACTAATAAACACACTCCCAATCACGGCTCAGAGCCCACAGCAAGCTGCCGTAACCATACAGGATAGGTTCCTCTTCTCAAAGGAGCCCCAGTCACAAGCTCCTCTGGGCAATACAGTAACTTTGACCACCACCTATATTCCAGCAAACACCCAGGAGCAGCCTAACACGGACACCAGTAGTAACAACACTACAACCCCCCCAACAGACCCCAGTGCAACTCAAGCCCCCGTGGCTATGCAGGGAGTAACCCTTACGCTAACACCTGAGGAAGTGGCCAAGCACAACACTCCACAGAGCTGCTGGCTCGTTGTCAATGGTAGGGTTTATGATGTAACGAACTACATATCCCTTCACCCCGCGGGCGCGAGGCCAATCCTAGAATACTGTGGCAAGGACGCCACCCAGGCCTTCGCCGCCTACCATAGCAGCAGGGCCTGGAGCCTACTCGAGTACTTCTACATCGGAGACCTCGGCGCTACCATAACACTGGCCTCGAGCAACACCCAGGGCTCGGGATATACGA
>JALTXS010000048.1 GCA_027048265.1 Desulfurococcales archaeon | reverse complement strand
CCCTCAAGGCCCACCAGCCTGAGGGCCTCCCGGGCCCTCTCCAGTGCTTCATCCACGTCAAGCTGGCCCCCGAGGGCGCCGAATAGGGCACCTATGGCCACGTTCTCCTGAGCGGTCAGCGAGCCCCAGGGACGGGGTATTTGGAAGCTTCGAGCTATGCCCATCTGGGCTCTCCTGTAAGGGGGGGTCCGTGTGATGTCCTGCCCTTTGAAGAATATCCTTCCCTCGTCCGGCGTATATACTCCATTTATTAGGTTGAACAGCGTGGTCTTCCCGCTGCCGTTGGGACCTATTATGCCCAGGCTCTCGCCCTCCTCCACCACGAGACTGACCCTGTCAACCGCAACAATTCCCCCAAACCTCTTGGACACCTTCTCCAACCTCAGTAGCTCGGCCATACCCATACCCACCCCCTTGTACTACGTGAGGAGCTCCTTCAGGCGGGGGTCTTTGACCCGTTCCCTAACATACCCCATTAGCCCCTTGGGAAGAGCGACCACGACTGCCAGGAGTATTGGCGCGAGGAGCAGGAGCTGGAGACCCGGCTTTATGACCCCTAAGAAGTAGTTCATGGAGCCGTAGAACAGGCCCCCGATTATGGGGCCAAGCAGGGTACCCGGGCCGCCGAGCATGACCATTACAATTGCCTCCACAGTGTAGTGTATGTTGAAGACGTGGGCTGGCTCGACGTAGCCTCCCTTGAGGGCCCAGTTGGCCGCCCCCAGCAGGCCCCCTATGCCAGCGCTTATGGTGAAGGCCATTATTTTGTACCTGGTCACGTTTATGCCAAGCGCACGGGCTGCGTCCTCGTCCTCCCTTATCGCCTGGAGCGCGTAGCCCACGCGCGTTGATAGTATCAAGGCCGTTATCATCACCGCGGTTATTCCTATCAGAAGAAGGGCTAGGTCGGCTAGGCCAGTCATTATTAAGTTGGCGGTCTCCCTCCCAAACGTCGCTCTGAGCTCCCTCACGATTATGACCCCCTCACTGCCACCTACTAGATTGGCCCCCTCTATCAGGTACCTCACCCCCTCGTTTACACCGATTGTAGCTATAGCGAAGTAGGCTCCCCTCAGCCTAAGAGCTATGGCCCCCACCATGCTGGCGAGTGCGACGGACAATGTCACCGCCAGCAGGAAGCCCGCTATAATGCTGGCCCACCCCAGCTCGTAAAGGCTCTCAACGGCAAGCGCCATACCGTAGGCCCCCATGGCGACGAAGGCCACGTATCCGAAGTCTATGTAGCCCGTCATCCCCATGAAGATGTTGAAGGCCTGGGCCAGTATCATGTAGAACATGAGGGTCGCTATGAACTGGCTATAGTGGGGGAATGCCAGGTATAGTACGCCCAGGAGAAGGTAGGCGGCCAGCGTCAGCCTTGCCTTCCTCAGGGCCCTCCTTACCGCGTTTGTGAAAACCATTCCCGCTATCACCTCCCGAACAGTCCCTTGGGCCTCACTAGGAGTATCACGAGCAGGAGTGTGAAGGCAATGAAGCGCGTCAGCACGAGGGGCTGTACCCCCTCAATACCGGTGAGGGCCACGTATGAGACGTTCTCGAATAGGCCGAAAAGCACGCCTGCTATGAAAGCGCCGCCAATGGAGCCGAGCCCCCCCATGACTGCTATCACGAAGGCCTTTAGGGTGAGAATGGCCCCCATGTAGGGGTTTATGCCAACCGGGTTGTAAATCGCGAGAAGGCTGCCACTGGCAACTGTTATGGCTATGCCTATCGAGAAGCTCAGAGCGTATATCCTGTCAACGTTTATACCAACAACGAGGGCTCCTTCCCTGTCCTGTACAACCGCTCTTATGGCGAGGCCCAGTTTGGTTCTGTAGAACACTAAATAATGGAATAGGAGCAGTAGAAGGGCGAGCCCAGCCGCTATGAGTTTTGACGCGTAGATGGATACTCCGCCTATCTCGAGCCTCGCAACCTCCCAGCTAAACCCCCTGTAGTCGGAAGTCCAGGCCATCCGGGCGGCTTCTTGGAGTAGGAGGCCCATAGCAAAGGTTGCCAGGAGACTGGCCATCTCGGGGGCGTCTATGACCCTCCTCACCACGGGATAGTAGAAGGCCAGACCCAGCAACGCGCCGATTGCGAGGGAGAAGGGGAGGGAAAGCACGGGGTTCAGACCATAGAGGGTGAAGAGCCAGTAGGTCGTGTAGGCTCCTATCATCATAAAGGCCCCATGGCCTACATTGACTATCTTGAGTACACCGAATATCAGGCTAAGCCCGGCAGTGGCTATGCCATATATTACTCCCAGCAACGCGCCGTATAGCAGTGTACCCGCCACTAGCTCTGCGAAGGGCAATCTATTCACCCCAAGACAATGGCCTTGTGTCGCATCACGTCAAGGTATATTATGCTTTAACGGGTTCCTGGTGTAAGAAAAACGGGTCTCTATGAGGGTCCTTTGAAAAAGGTTAGAAGAAAGAGACTTATCCTTTCTCGCTCCAGGGCGGGAGGGGGTATATGGGCTCAGCGTTGGCGGCCTCGGGGGGCCATATTATTACCTTGCTACCAGACTGCCACTGTCCTAGTATCATGTCATGGCCTATCTGGAGCCCGGTTTCGGGGTCTATCTTCAGCTTTCCGAAGAACGTCTGTATCTGCAAGTTGTTCATGGCCTTTCTCACGGCATCCGTGTCGGTTGTTCCTGCCATCTCTAGGGCTTTTGCGAGCATGAGGACCGCGGCTCCTCCTCCTGCGGCGTGGTAGCTGGGCTTGAGGCCCTGTTTCTGGAACTTGGACTCGGCCACCGACGTGAAGTATTTGAGGAACTCGTCTATTGTGGGGCCGTACCATTCGTATCCCTCGGGGACCTTGTCAGGGCTGTACTTGACGCCCATCTCCCACTGGGCTGGGTAGGTGATACCGTTGGCGAGGGGGCCGAGTGCTTCGTAGAACTTGGGGAGTGCTGGGGCCACGAGTATTGATACTAGTTTGGCGTTTATGTTGAGCTCGGCAAGCTGCTTGGCGAGGAGCTGGCCGTCTTGGAAGTGTCCCCCTCCTATTATTATGTCGGGCTGGCTCACGGCCAGTTCCTGCAGTATGGGGGTCAGGTCGCTGACATCTGCCGGGTAGCTCTTGTAGAACACGACTTGGAAGCCCAGCTGCTCGGCATACTTCTTCGCTCCCTCGGCAACGGTGCGTGAGAACTCGTTCTCCTTATAGATTATCGCGACCCTCTTGGCGTTGGGGTCTGTCGCCTTGACGAAGTCCAAGGCACTAGTCAAATACCTGCTCCCGGGTGTGTAGACCTGTACCACGTACTGGTATCCCTGCTGGAATATCTTGTCGCTAGCCGCGCCCTGGGCTATCATGAGGACGCCGTTCTTGTCGGCTATGGGAGCGGCCTTGAAGGTGAGGCCCGAGCTGTAGGGGCTTATGAGGAAGTCTACCTTGTCCTGGGTTATCAGCCTCTCGGTGAGGCTTATTACCCTGTCGGGGTTGCTCTCGTCATCATAGTACTTAAGGTCGAACATGTAGGTTTTGTCACCCACCTTCACGCCTCCCTGGTCGTTTATCCACTCAATAACAGCTAGGGCTCCTATCAGGCTCATCTCTCCCTCCACACTGTACTTGCCCGTGAGCGATATGGGCATACCTATAACTATTTTCTCCTCTCCTGCACCCTCCTGTCCCCCAGGGGCTCGCATAAGGAAGAACGCTGCTATAGCAGCTACTATAACGACAAGTACAACGACTGCAACAAGGGTTGTTGAAATACTTTTCAAGAGATCGTCACCTCTTGGATTTTTAACAGGTGGAGTTACCGATCAGTGAATAAGATTTTACTCTACAAATATTTTTTGATGGAATAATTGCAATATATGGGACAAGTATCCCTCGTTATTAATACTTAACAATATCCTGAAAGCTCTTGGAGAAGAATTGCAATCCATGGCAAGCGTATTGGGAATCTTGTTGTAAAATGCAGAACAACAACGAAAAACGGACGCGTGCTACGCCTTACGGGCTGTTCTGTTTAGAAACCGCTTAGAAAAACGCCCTCTCCACGTATGTGGACATAGATTGGATGTTCATAGAAGCATGCTTATATACGTATACGTATACGTAAGATAATGGGGAAAGATATGGGTACACAAGTAGTACCCCTGAGACTGGACAAGGAGTCCCTGGAAATAATCGACGAACTAGTCAAAATGGGACTCTTCAACTCTAGAAGCGAGGCCCTCAGAGAACTCGTCAAGACCGGGGCTAAGGAGTATGAAAAGCGCATCAGCATAGTCAGGGCGGCCGAGCTGCTGATAGAAATGGAGCGGAAAAAGGGTAAGATCCCCCTACAGCTTAGGGGAGGCCTAGAAGAGCTCCTGAGCGCAAGAAGGGATGAAAGGGTTGGCGATTAGCTATATCGACACCAGCATCCTAGTGGTGGCCCTCGACGAGAAGGACCGCCGCCATGACAAGGCTAGGGCCATTCTCGAGGAAAACGGCCGGGTAAAGGTAATCTCCGAGCTTGTTGTTACAGAGCTGGC
>JALTXS010000047.1 GCA_027048265.1 Desulfurococcales archaeon | reverse complement strand
GGTCCCAGCGGGCACCCATGAACCCCGCCCCGTGGGGCCGGCGGGCCGACCGCCACCGCCGGCCCCACGGGGCGGGGTTCATGGGTGCCCGCTGGGACCCTTCCCGGGGGACTGTGGGCCCCTGGGGGATTACTGGCCCCCGCGTTGCGCCCGGTTTCGGGTGTGGGGGAGGGCGAGCCCCCCGGCCCTACCCGCGTGCCCATGGTTCTTGTTTGTCGGGGGTGTTTTTAACGGTTGCCGCGTTCGCTTTTAGCGGGTTGTCAGGACCCTTTTTTCCAGGAATTCCCTGACACGGGCAGCGTACTCTCTGGGGGCATCTATGTGGGTGAGGTGCCGGGCCTGGGAGATTACCTCCAGCTGCGCCCCCTCTATGAGTAGGGCGAGCCTACGTGCCTCTCTGGGGGGTGTTATGGGGTCTTCTTCCCCCACTATGACCAGGGTGGGGGCCCTGGTCCACGCGGCCTCCGCCTCCAGGTCCTCCTCCTCGAGCCTCTCTGCAACGCCGAGGATGTAGTCCCGTGACCCGGTTAGGACTCCTCCCATTGTGCCAGGCGTCCTGTCCGAGGTCCCCATCCTGTGGGAGAGCCTGGAGAGGAGCATACGCGTGGCCTCGGGGTCCCCTTCCAGGGCCCGTGTCAGTAGCTCTCGGTTTATCCTCACGCGGGGAGCCGTGTTGGAGAGCACGAGCGCCCTTGTCCTGTGGGGGTGGAGGCCGTGGAAGCGCAGGGCCACCATGCCCCCCATGCTCGAGCCTATCAGCACCGCCTCCTCCAGGCCCAGGTCGTCCATCACGGCCTTGACGTCTCGGGCGAACTCGGTGAGACCGGGTATGGTTGGGGGTCTCTGGGAGAGGCCGAAGCCCCTGAGGTCCAGGGCCACCATCCGGAGACCTAGGTCAGCGAGCTCCTGCATGACGGGGCCCCAGGCCTCCAGCCTTCCCCCGAGCCCGTGTATGAAGAGCATAGGGGGGTCTCCGCCCTGCTGGGTGTAGGCGTACCTTATACGGAGCCCGTCGGAGATGGCATAGCCCGTGGAAAGCAACCCGGGGTCACCCCACCTTGTGGGGGTGTGGTCAACCTTATTTTGCCCCAGGTGCCCAGGGTACCTGGGAGGGGCAAGCGCTATGGCGGCTGGGCGCCTCCGGTTAATGGCTATTGCGGTTGCCGTGGTAATAATAGTGGGCCTCTCCCTGGTTCTCTGGAGGACAACCACGTCACCCGAGGTCCCCGAGGCTCTGCCCGACGGCTCCCTCATAGTGGCGGAGAAGGGGGGAGCTGAGGCCCTGGGGGTGTTTGAGAGGCTCTCCCCCGGCCTGGGAGGACTACTGGGTTCGAGTGTAAGGGAACCCGTGCTGGCGGCCTACGAGAATGGGGCCTGGCTGTTCCTGGCAAAGTCGGGTAGGGGATGCGGGGGCCTCCTGGAGAGCATAGCCGAGTACCTGAAGGAGAACCAGGAGAGCTCCCTGTTAACGCAGGCCCTCAAGAGACAGAGTGGAGGAGGGGCCTACTATTTAGCGATAGGGAAGCTGGACTCCAGTGTGCATGTGTTCTGGTGTCATGGGGGGAGCCTCGTGTGGCTGAGGGTCCCCGCGACCCTGCCCTCTGATGTCGTGGAGGGGCTCCTCTCCAGCATGGAGCCCGACTAGACCTCTATCATGCGCTTGGCCTGCATTCTAGGAGAAGATAGTCCCCATAGGGCCCCCGGCTCCTCCTAGCCAGAGGCCTTGCTTCGAGGGAGAACCCCATTCCCGGGGCATGCGTAACCAAGGTGTGGTACTCTCCCAGCTCTCCTATAGGGTCGGTCCCCGTGGCCTTGAGCATGTCTAGGACCCGCTCCGCGTTCTGCCTAGTGACCCGCGTTCCCAGCAGCCTCGGGGGGCATGGTGGGCGGCAGGCTATTATGGTGAACTCTATGCCCGCCTCCACGGTTCTCCAGAACAGCTCCTCCGTGTCAGCGTTGTAGAGGGGCTCCAAGAGCTCCGTCCCCGCGAGCCCGGCGACCTCCTCGTGCCACCGGAGGTGGTCGTCCAGCAGCACATCCCCCGCCACGAATAGGCCAATACCCAGCCGCTCCAAATGGGATGCGAGGACCCTCTTCTCCACTCCCCGGGGGAGCTTCACGACGCTCATACTCAGGCCCAGGCCCCGTGCCAGGAGCTCCACGCAGGCCAGGTTCTCGTAATGGGGGCTAGGGAAGGGGAAGCTGGGGATTGTAAACACTAGTCGAGCCTCCCTGTAAACACCGCCTGCCAGCCCCCTCGCTTGTATGAGGGCGAGGAGGGAGTCCTTGCCTCCGCTGAAGGCCAGTCCCATCAACCCCTCTCCCCAGATGGGCTTGGGGGGCAAGGGTTATCAACGTGTTGGCAGACGGGGATACACTGGTATGCATTAGTAGAGCGGGGGTGGGGAGATGGCCTGCAGCGGGGAATGCACGAAGCTTGGTGAGGAGCTGGCCCAGATAGTCGCAGAGGCCGTGATGGAGGAGGGCTGTGACTGCCTCCTCTACTCGGGCGGGATTGACACAAGCTTTGTACTGGCCGCAGGGCGCGAGGCAGGGTGGATGCCCCGGCTCGTGTCAACACTGTTCCCGGGCGCGGCTGACCGGGAGTTCGTGCTCAGCACGGTGGAAAGGGAGGGCCTTGACCACGTGGTTTTCCTCGCATCTCCGGGCTCCCCGGGTGTGGAGGCGTGTCTGGAGAGGGTCCTCCGCGTCCTGAAGACGATAGACCCCGTGGAGGTTGCCGCTGGAGTCGCGTCCTGTCTGGCCCTGGAGCTCGCACGCAGAGTGGGGTGCAGGTGCATCGCGACGGGGGACGCGGGGGACGAGCTCTTCTACGGCTATGATTTCCTCCTCGACAAGAACGAGGAGTACTTGGGCGGGTGGCTCTCCTGGGTGCTGGGGAAGGCCTCTTACAGCTCCAAGCCCATTGGGGAGAGCCTGGGGCTGAGGGTCCTGCACCCTCTCAACACGCGGGAAGCGAAGAAGCTGGCGGTGGAGGCGCCCACCCGTTGCAAGATAGGGGTCTCTCCCCGAGGAGAGAGGGTGGGGAAGCTCCTCATGCGCTGCTATCTTGAGTCCCGGGGCTGGGGGGAAGTGGCGTGGAGGCCCAAGACTCCCATAACACGTGGCAGTGGGGTGGACGCGCTGTTCGCCCACTGGTCCTCCCAGGCGGGTCTGGGTGAGGCCCTCGAGGCCTGTAGGAGGGATGGCATTGTTTTGCCCTCCCTCAGCCACGTCTACCTTTACCGAAGGTACCGTTCGCTGGGGCTCCCCTTGCCTCCGAGGTGTCCTGAGGAGACGCGTGGATGCCCCTTCTGCGGAGCCTGTATGACCGATAGGGGCTACTGCCGGTTTTGTGGGGCGGTTGTCCTCGGTGGTGGGGAGGTATCCTTCCATGGTGGCGGGGCCCCTATCTTGGACGAGGTTCGAAGGTCATGTGGTGGGCGGTTGTGAGTTTTCTTGTTCTCCATGTTCTGGCCCTGTAAAGGTTGTACAGTATTACTACATGTCCTGCTTTACCCTGGCCTTACATTTCCCTCCCATTGGTGGGAATATTAATCTCATACCCTTGTAAAGACGTCCCTTTACACGTAATTACCCTTTTATAAAGAGAAATTGGGTAGAGGGAAGATTGTCCCACACAGTCCATAGGCCAAAAGCCAAGGTGACGGGGGTGGCAGGGATGCCCCGGGCCCGGAAGAGCATCAACACGCCCAAGGCATCTATGCGGAATCTGAGCGCCCTTGAGCAGAAGGTCATCTCTTTATACAAGCAGGGGCTTCCCGTGAAGCAGATCGCCAAGATCACGGGAATTAAAAGCATGGCCCGACTCTACCGTATAATAAAGCGCCACGTGAAGCCCCGCAAGAGCAAGCGTAGGAAGTGGAGGCCCAGCCCCGAGGAGTTGCAGGAGCTCTGCCGCCTGCTGGGTCAGGGGATGAGCCTATACCAGGTTTCCAAGCATTTCGATAGGAGCCCTAGCACTATCTGGCACTATTCAAGAAAGTACTGCACACCCGGGTAGGGTGCTAGGTTTTTTGCTTAGCCCGGCCGGGGACTCTTCCCCTCCGCTCCACCGATTTCTGGATGATTGTTCATCCCCCCATTGGTCTCCCTTCTTGTTGAGCCGAAGAATTTTTGGGGATTTTTTGGTTTTTGTTGAAAAATATAATAGTGTTGAAACAAAATAAACACATGCAAACACAAGCCTGCCCGAGGGAAAGGTTATGGAGGTCTGCAGGGAGCCCACGGTGAGGAAGATTGTCGAGGCCGAGGAGGCGCTGGACAAGATACGCGATGGAAGCGTAGTGGCGATATCAGGGTTCAACATGAGCGTCGCCCCCATCTACATCCTGGAGAGGCTCTTCAAACTCTACCTCAAAACCGGCCACCCCCGGGACCTCTTCGTGATGAGCGACGCCTTCCCCGGCGCGCCGGGGAAGGGCCTGGACATGATTGCCCGCATAATGTACGAGAGGGGCGACACGGGGTTCATAAGGGGGGTCCTCCTCCCCTACCTGGG
>JALTXS010000046.1 GCA_027048265.1 Desulfurococcales archaeon | reverse complement strand
GAGTGTCCTTGTTCTATGGGAAACAACCCCTTACGGGTGACAATATGGGTCCTGAGCCAGGCAAGAACGACCTGATAGAAATGATCGTCTCGGGAGGCCTTCTAGAAGACTTGCTCTCCTTCCTTAGGGAGAAGGGATACGAGGTAGACAATCTGAAGAGCATATATGACCTGGACCCCTCTCTGGTGAGAGAATACGCTCTGGCAAAGAATCTCATCGAGAAAAGCGACCGTGTCGAGGAGCTTAGGGCAGGCGGGGACGTGGAGGAGAGGTTCGAGCCCCTCGAGGTGAGGCCTCGAACCCAGCCCCGCTAGGTCTCGGGATATTGTTTAAATGGGTCGTTTTTTTGGCCCCAGGTTATTCGAACTGCCTCAGTATGACGGTTGCGAGGTGCTCTGGCTTGGTGTACCACTTGTCATACTTGTAGTTCTTGCCCTCGTAGCTGAGCTCCACGTAGTCTCCCCTGTCGGTAATTGTCATGACAATCTTCATGTCCTTGACCAGGCGGAGAGAGTTGCCCTTGGGCAGTATTTTGACACCCTTCTGGTTCAAGGGGGTGTAGATTTTCTCCTTAAGCTCATCCAGGTAGGCCATTCCGAACACCCGTAAACAGCTTTCCGGTGTGTAGGGTTTGACCCTTTTCCGTTAAAAAACATATTTTTTAACAGGATCATTTTCTTTGATGCCCTTCCACAAGGGTGGGTCTCCAAACATCTGTAATTTATAATAATAAATATATATTTAAACCTGTTTTAACATAAAGGAAATCCCAAGGCAAACCCATAGGTGCAAACAGTTGACAAACAACACCCTCCTATTAGCCCTAGTTCTCGTAATCATAATCCTCGCCGTAATAAAAAGCAAAACAAAGCCCGCCCGACCCCGAACGACAACGCAAACCACCATAAGAAAGGCTCCCCGTCGCTCCTCCTATAAAGGCTCCACATACAGCAGCACAGGAGGAGTCACAAGGGACTACTATGAGGAGAGACACTATGAGAATAAGAAGGAGATAGTCAAGGAAGTTGAAAAGGGAGAGGACAACGACAATGAACCGGCAGGCAGGCCAGCTGCCATAGCAGGCGCCGCAGTCGCGGGAGCAGCGTTGGCCAGTGCCGCTGAAGGCGACGAGCCGAGTGATGGGGAAGAAGAGGAAAAGGATACAAACAGAGAAGAAGAGGGCCAGGAACCCGAGGAGGAGGGAAAAGAGGAAACTGGAGAAGAAGAGGAGGCTGAAGAGGAAGAGGAGGACTACGAGGAGGAATAGCTAGCCATGTCGTCTGGGAGCCCCAAGGTGTACCTGCTTCCATTGTTTTTGAAGTTAACGTTAACTTTGAGAGCTATCGAGCGTTTCCGGCCCACAAGGTTTTTCAGGGTCTGGCCCTAGAGGTACGCGACATGTTCTAGGGTGCAGAGTTTTGACCCATGGAACTAAGTATAGGGAGGAGCTGGTGTGCCCCAAGTGTGGTTACAGGACTAGGACGTTGCCCAGGCTATGGAAGTGCCCCTCCTGCGGCTATCCTCTTCAGCTGGCAAGCCTGAGAGGGGGGGTGTCTAGAGCTCGAGGTCCCTTTTATAGGATGGGTGAGGGGGAGTCACCGCTGATGGTGTTAAGAAAGGCGGGTTCGACGACTCTTGTCTTCTCGCTCGAGTATCTTAATCCTACGGGTAGCTTCAAGGACCTGGGGACCTCTGCTGTGGTTGGGGATATGGTGGCCAACGGTGCAAGGAGGGGAGTGGTCGACTCATCTGGGAACTCTGCCATCTCGTTCTCCTACTATATGGCATCCGCTGGTCTCGAAGCGTATGTTGTTGTGCCCCATGATGCGCCCAGGGGGAAGCTGGGCCTTATAAGGGCCTCGGGAGCGCATGTTCGCCTGGTGGACAGCCGTGAAGAGGCTGCCCGGGAGGCTGAGAGGCTCGCCGACCAAGGCTATTATTACGCGGGCCACGCTCTGAACCCCCATTTCATACGAGGCGTCGCCTCCCGGTTCAGGAGGGTTATACGGGGACTGGACCCCTGCAGGGGCTTCACGTTGCTAGCCCCCCTCTCCAGTGGTACGCTTGTGCTGGGCGCCTACTATGCTGTCAGAAGTCTGGAGAACGAGCTATCCTGCAAGCCCCGTGTGAGCATTTGGGGCATCATCCCCTCGTGCAACCTCAGCACAGAATACCAGGAGGGTGTGGAGAACATCATCCGCCTAGACCGGGGAGAGGGGAAGTGCTCCATGCTCGACGCGCTGAGAATATCGAGGCCTCCGCGGATGCACGAGGTCCTAGAGGCCCTTCAGGGAGGAGGTCTTATCGTGGTGGATGACAGTGTTGTGGAAAATGCATGGCCCAAGGCGCTGGGCATGGGGTTCATAGTGGAGCCCTCCAGCAGCGTAGTTGTAGAGGCCGCTTCGAGGGCGGGGGAGTTTGGCTGGACCCGGGTCCTCGCGATGCTCACAGGCTCGGGGCTGAAGTACGTTGATAGGCTTCCTGGTACCGGGGATGGGGTTGGGTAGAGAATTGTATTGACGTGTCGTTTTTATACAATCGCCCTCGTATAAACTTTGTATAAACGCTGTATAGACGTTGAGAGAGTGCGGCACGTTGAGTAAAACAATTTTACCAGCCCCACTAGATAATTCTATGACGTATAGGAGAAACTGGGCGAAAAATAATCATAGAAAAACTTTAATAGACATGTGATACCGATCTGCGGATTAGTAACCACTCATAAGTGTGGCCAGTGTAAAAAACAGGAGAAAAATCCAGGACACGGTCATACATCGCCGCCCCCCATAAATATCCCTGAGGGCGCCCTCATATATGATGGTCCAAGATGATTACAATGCAGACGCAGAAAAATATAGGAAACGGAGCACAGGGGCCTGAGGAAAGGAAGGCAGACTGGATTATACTCAACGAGCTTTTACTCTACTTCTGGAAGGTCGAGATACTCGTCGGGGACCGCGAGTACGGGGCCGAGGAGGATATTGACCCAGTCACAGGTATGGTCTCCCTAGACCTCGAGACATACCTTCTCCCCGACGAGGTTAGCAGCTACATTGGAGAGATTCTAGCCGACCCCACCCGTAGGAGCGAGGACAACCCCCTCACCGCCCTCCTAGACCAGGGTCTTATACAAAGAGAGGAGAAGGACAGAGTATTCACCTGCCCAGTGTGCAACTCTGCAAAAGTAAGGCCCCGGGGATACTGCCCCAACTGTGGCTCGTTCAGGATTGTGCCCACGCGCCTCGTCCAGCACGTGATATGCGGCTACACAGGTCCGGAGGCCGAGTTCGAAACAGAGAAGGAGGGCGAGTACCGCTGCCCCTCCTGTGGAGCCCGGTTCAGTAACCCGGGGGACCAGCTAACGGTCTTCGGCTCCGTGTTTTACTGCGAGTCCTGTGGAAGAGTCTTTAAGGACCCCCAGTACAGGTTCGTGTGCCTGAACAAAGACACCGTGCTCCACCCCAGTTACTATGAGTTCAACCCCCTGGATTCTTCCTACACCATACTTTTCCGCTACAGACTCTCTGACAAGGGGAGGGAGCTGGTTTCAAGTGGTAAGGTAATCATTGATTCTATAGCCAGGTATGTTGAGGAAAAGATGGAGAACCTAAAAATATACAGGGGCGATGATACGAAGAAGCTGGACTTCCTCCCCCGGGAGGTCAGGGCCCTCGGCTTCGACCTGGTACTTGTCAACCCAGCTATACAGAAGGTCGTTACCGTGGACTATACGGGCAGGGACGTGGTCCCCTACGTTATGAAGGCGACCGTCCTCTCCGGCACTGGGCTAGACTACGTGCTTATCGTTAGCCCCACTCTCTCCTCGGAGAAAACCGGGTTCGGCATGATAGAGGAGCTGAGCGACAACGTCACGTTCATAGACCTCTCCCAGGAGTTCCTGAGCAGCATAGTGGAGAGAGTGCTCAGCCTGGTCAAGACCATCAGGGAGCCCATCGAGGCCCTTCCCGGGATTATCGAAGAAAAGGGGCGGGGAGAGGGTAAGTAGGGGGTCCCTGCCTTTTATAGTGGAGGGGTCAATAATTCTTACTGCCCCAATGGGGCGGGGTTGCCATACTTGGCCAAGAAGAGCATTAGTATAAAGCTCCCCCTCGAGCTTATTGAGATGATGGACGAGCTCGTCGCTATGGGCCGGTTTCCCAACCGGAGCGAGCTGGTGAGGGTCGCTGTTGAGGAGGTTGTTAAGAAGGAGCTATTCTTCCCCGGATTCGCTGCACCGTCGAGGAGGCCCATTGAGGTCTAGGGCTTCTTCCACAGGTGGTTGAAGTAAACTCGGCCCAGCTCCACGAAGTAGTAGTGGTCACTCCATAGCCCCTGCATGACCCCGCTGCTCTTGAGGATTATTAGAACCTCCTCTCCAATAACCCCGCTTCCGAAAAGCTTGTCCACCACCCTGTACTCCGCCACCTCGTTTAGCCCGGTCTTCTTGAAGTCTTCGTAGACTTCCTCGGATACGAGCACCTTGACCCTCCTGCCTATCGCTGCCTTCTTCAGGTCCGAGACAAT
>JALTXS010000045.1 GCA_027048265.1 Desulfurococcales archaeon | reverse complement strand
GCCTTTGTTCTCCTGCTAGTGGTTTTACTCCTCTCTCTACCCATGTGGCCCGCAGGCGCTTCTGATGGTCTGGGACCCATTGATAGCTTCGTGGTCTTCTACGGTAGCCTCTCGGAGGATGTTGTTGAGAGGTTCCCCAATGTGGACCTGGCCATAATCTCTTCGCTCGAGGACCCGGGGAAGCTCCGCGGGAGAGCGGGCGTGGTGCTGGGGTACGTGAGCATATCTACCCTGGGTGGCTGGGAGCCCTGGGCGGGTAGCGTGGGTGATGACATGGTTGTTGCCCGGAGCCCGGTTTGGGGCGAGGCCATTGTCAACGTGAGCGACCCCCGGTGGAGATCCATAATACTGGGGGAAGCCGTGCCGGGGCTGCTGGATAGGGGGTTTGACGGGGTTTTCCTAGACAACCTTGACCAGGTGGACGCTTTTCCCTGGATGAGGGATGCTATCGTCGGCTTGGTGAGGGATATTAGGAGGAGCTACCCCGATGCGGTGATTGTGGTTAACAGGGGCTTCAGCATTGTAGAGGAGATAGCTCCCTTTGTTGACGGTGTGCTTTTCGAGAACTTTGCCTCATACTATGACTGGAGGGAAAAAGCATACAATGTCTACCAGGGGAGCGACCTCGAATTCGTCAAGAAGACCCTGGAGAGACTGGCAAGCCTTTCAAGGAAACACGGGGTTGCCATACTTCTACTAGCCTACGCGGAGCCCGATAAGCCCGGTTGGGACAAGGTGCTGGAAACCGCCTGTGCCCTGAACAAGCCCTATGGCTATCCCCTCTACATTGGGGATGCTCTTCTGAAACGCCTGGGAAGCGTCAACCCCTGTAACGGCCCCTCTGAGGCAAGCACAACCGCAACCATGGGTAGGGCTTCGGGGCTGGATTGGAGAGTGTTGTTGAGCATCCTACTAATCATGCTCGGTGTGTCCATGTTCGTCGTGTTCAGGCGTAAACGCGATTTTTAGGAAGATTTTTTACATGGTTTTAACTAGTATAATAATACTATGAATAGTGTGAAACATGTTCAATAAAAAGGGACCCAACGACCATGGCCCCACCACCTACACCTAAACGTGTTAGTAAATCCAGGCGCCCAGTGGGCAGCATAACGGCCGTCCTGCTACTACTCCTCATAAGCGTTGCCTCTTCCCTCACTATATACTGGCTCCTGACCAGCCTTTCAGGCAACGCCAAGCAGGCAAGCATGTCCTCGGGCGGCGGCGTCATAGAGGTGGAGCAGGTATCACCTGTCCGAGATGAGGAGTTGCCTGGTAAGTGCTATGCACTGGACGTGGTTATCAGGAACGTTGGGGGTGAGGAGACCCGATTTTACAATAAGGGGATTTACATCCATCAGCCGGGGGAGAAGAATCCAAGGGCGTGGCTATGGCAGGTTGAAACCCAGGTAGGGAAGGTCACGGTGCTTCGCCCCGGAGAAGTCGTAGGGATAAGGTTGTTCTCCACAGGCGCTCTACCACCGGGCCGGTACGTTGTCTCAGTCCTAGCCGGTGGAATGCGGGCATCCAGTTCTTTCCTCCTCCCCTGCAGCCTTGGCAAGAGCTCGGTTTTCGAAGTCCACACCTCCAATGACACGAGTAGCCCTGTTACCGGGGAGGACACGTTCGCCACATACATGCTTTGGAGCAGTGCCTGGGGCTCTTATTACAAGATAGAGTTCAGGATATACGCAAAAGAGGACGTCACCATTAATGGAGTTAGAGCAGAGCTGTTTAACTCCACTTTTAGGCATCCGGCCTGGGTGGGTGGGAACCCGTGGCACTATACAAGCCCATTCACGTACCCAGATTATACGGGCGCCTACTGGACCCCAGTTAGTGCGGGCGAGATGCCCGTATACGTGGTCATCACGGTCTACAAGTAGCAAATCGGGGAGACCTAGGGCTAGTCCTGTCTCTCCACTCTTTCCTTGCCCGCGGTGCGGTTTTTCTCCAACTGGACCCCCGCGGTGGGGGTACCCTCTCCCCTGGGGGCACCTGCGGTGTCATTGATTGGCTCTGTTGTAGTAGTCTCATCGACCTCGCTTGGCCTCCTCGCTGCCAGGTAGCCGGCCTTGTGAAGGCCATAGAGGGTTATTAGGAACATGAGTAGTACAATCTGGCCCCAGTCAAGTGCCAGGACACGGTAGGCTCCATACTCCTCCACTATTAGGAAGGGAAGCACCCTGACCTTGACCGGCTGGGAGAGGAGGCTAAGGTAGTGGAGCAACACTATGGAGGAGGCAAGGAAGCTCACCAGCCCCACGTAGACCCTCAGCATAAGGCCCCGGCGGGGCACCACACCGTAGAGCGCAAAGAAGGCCGCCAGCAACACTACCATGGTCACCGCAAGCGACATGGTGACACACCGTACCCGCGGGACTAGAAACCATTTAGACAAATCCGTTTAAAAAGCTAAAGTTGTCTTAAACTCTATAAACCTCTCAAGATAGGTTGTAGGTAGGGTATATTCAGCTGTTTTACTTAACTTCACAACACACTCTAATACTTCCCTTATCGGTAATCGTGTATTGTTTTTTAGGCGCTTGCTTCTTGTACACACTAATGTTAATCTTGTTAGAGCCCGTGACGACGTGTCGTTAAAAATATTGCTACAGCGTTAGTATTTTGTGAATCTTTTTATTTATCTCCATACTAAGCAACGGCCCTACTTTACCAATTTCTCCAGCTATTAATCTTCTGTTTAGTGTGGCTATTTTGCTTAGTTTAAGTACAGAGTCTTTCTTTAACCCAGTTATTTTGAATACAGGATGGTCACTGGATATTAGTATGTCTGTCTCAGCTTCGTACTTCTCTATTTTTGAAGAAATGAAAGCCAATATCACATCCTTGCTCCCGTCATACAGAACAAGTGCGGGGCGAAGCTTTTTCCCCCGTTAAATCGGTGAAGGGGAAATATACTAGGATTATTTTACCTTTTAACATCCTTTTTTGTGTATACATCCGGTTCTTCCTCTAGAAACTCCCTAAGACTCTCTTCTTGTAACTTTAGGAACCCATATTCCTCTATGAACTCCATTATATTTTTCAAACTCGTCACTAGAAGCTATAGGCAAAAGGGCTTCTATCCTTTTTCTTAATTTTTCAGCATCTATACCTGGGGAGACTTTGACCACTATCTCTGACATCACTTTTCCCCAAATTAATAGAAAGCATGTATAGGTTGTTGGTGCGGCCGCCGGGATTTGAACCCGGGATCGCCGGCTTGGGAGGCCGGCGTCCTAGTCCAGGCTAGACGACGGCCGCCGTTTTTCCATGCGTGTTTGTATATTTTGTGGGTTGTGGGGTTTTATTTTTGTCTCGGGGGGGCTCGGCATTTCCGGCTCTCTTCACGCCCCATGTGGGTCGAGAGACCCTCTTCTCGTCATCGCCCTTGTTTTAGATGTCTATGGTAAACCTGGTTCTCCAGGTTCCGTTCTCCTTTTTTATCTCCATGAGGGCGTAGGTTATTGCCTTTACGTGGGTTCGTGACTCGTGTTTGCGGGGGTCGTATTTCTCGCCCCAGGCGGTGGCCTGGACCCGGTAGTCCTCGGGGGCCTCCCTTGTTATCTTGTGGACCTTGTAGTCCCTAAAGAGGAGGCCCTCGCTATCGTGGAGGACCAGTATCTCCTCGAGGAAGCGTAGGAGCAGGTTCTCCAGGTCGAATCCCTGGGCCTCTATCCTCCTCTCCTCCCGGGGCTCTACGCGGGCGGGGTCGGTCATGACCTCTGTTATGGCCTTGGCTGCCTCCTCGAAGAGCTCTTCAAGGCTTGGCGCCCAAGCCTCTATGATTATATCGGCAGTATGCTCGTGGAACCGGTACCCTCTATCACCCTCCAATCCACCATCCCCCCGCCTATTCATGGCAAATGGGGTCCCGAGCCCTCCGGGTTAACCTTTGGCCCGCCCGGGTTCATAAGGATATGCCGAGGCCCCTCTCGAGGCAGGCTATTAGCCGGTCCGCGGCAAGCCAGGCGTCTAGGGGATGGGGTGACACGCTCACCATTCGGGACGAGGCACCTGTCCACTCGGGCCCGTAATCACCCCTGGGGAAGCCCCCGACGACGAAAATGTTGGGTGGGTGCACGAGGGGCCAGAGGCTCCTGCAGGAGGGCATGGGGGCTTTCTCGTGGAGGAGTATGGGGTTGTGGGAGCCGGTTTTCCTGAGGACTTCCTCCACACTGCTAACCCTCTCCACCTCCATGAGGGGCTCTCCACCACTGGGGGGGACCCGGCCGTGCTCCAAGAGCTGCATCATGAGCTTTGTGAACTGGTAGTAGTTCTTGGGGGGCCTGGTCCCGGGCTTGACTCTCACCAGTAGCCCGGTGCGTGTGTGGAGGTAAATCCTCAGACGACCCTCCAGGGCGAGGGGGGAGTAGCTGGTTGCCTGGAGGAACATGTGCACTATATCAGGCCTCCCCCGGGCTGGGTCGACTCTGTGCTGCTTCATCTCCCTGTAGAATAGGCTAATGTCTAGGAGAAGCCTCCCGGGCTCTACGCCATACCTTCGGGCGACTCTGCGGGCTCTGGGAGTCCCCGCGATGCCCTGGGGGAGGGTCTCTAGAGGCGCCTCGGCCATGAGTAT
>JALTXS010000044.1 GCA_027048265.1 Desulfurococcales archaeon | reverse complement strand
GTCAAGCACCCCCACCAGCCGCTCGAACACCCCCACGCGGGGGCCCACCCGGGGCTCCTCAAGAAAGGTCTCACCCCGGCCCCCCAGCCTGAATACCCCGGGGGCAACCAGGGTCGAGCCCCAGGTGGAGACACCCTGCAGAACCCTGTCCCCGCCCACGGCCTCGGCGAGCCTCTCCCTGTTCCCCAGGCCGTTCTGAAGGGTTACGGCAATGCCTTGCGGGTCAAGTATCCTGGAGACAATGCCCGCAGCCTCCAACGTGTGGTAGGACTTCACAGCAACAAGCACGGCGTCGAAACAGCACCCCACCTCCCCCGGCGTGAGGGCCCCCACACGGGCTGGAGTGGCGTCACCCTCCATGCGTAGGCCCCGCTCCCTCACCGCCTCGACTATAATGGGGTTCTTGTCAACAAGGGTAACAGAGGCACCCGCGCGCGCTAGGTAGAAGCCATAGAGGGAGCCAAGCGCCCCCGCACCCACTAATGCGATGCGCATAACCCGCGCCCCGCACGGCTCTTGTGCAAAATGGGGCCCGCCTGGTATTAAAACCAGCCGGGGAGCACCCCATGGGGTCAGTGGGACCCCCAGAGGACAAGGGCCAGGGAGGCGAGGCCCAGGGCCGCGAGCAGGGGCAGGTCCCAGGGACCAGCTATCCTGCCCAGACGCCTGAGGGACTCCCGGGAGGGGGGTTTGAAGTACACCGCCTCGGCAATTAGAGCGGAGGACCGGAAGGAGTGGACCACCAGGGGGATGGGGAGCCTGAGGAGGGCCGACCACCTTCCACCAGCCCCCCTCCCTGCGAGGGCGTCGCGTGCCTCATAGACTAGGGTGGACAGGTGGTCCAGGAAGCGGTGCACCATCGCAAAGGACGCGGCGGCCGCGGGGGGTAGTCCTATGGCGAGGAGCAGGCGGGAGAACTCTATGGGGCTGACCCGCGAGAGCCCCACGCTAGCGGATAGCGCGAGTACAGCGAGCCTAGCAACCGTCTCCAGGCTCTCCCACACCCCGTAGATCACCGAAAGTAGGCCCCAGGTCAGGAGGATGAGGGGCGCAACCAGACGGGCAACCACACGCCACGAGCCCAGGACCAGGCTTAGTATGAGCAGCAGGGCCAATGCCTCCCAGGGGCGCCTCAGGACGAGCATGGTCAGGCCCCATAATAGGACCCCCAGACCCCCAACCGGGCCAAGCCTCATGGCCAAGCCCCCCAGCCTTCCAGCCTCTCCAAGAGCGGCCGGGGCTCGCCCACCCATAGGACCCTCCCCCCCTCCATGTACGCCACCCTGTCAGCATACTCTGTGACAAACAGGGGATCGTGGCTCGCCATAACGACAGGGATGCCCAGGCCCCTGAGGAACTCCCCCACCCTCCTCTTCTCAACCCGGTCCAGTCCTGTGGTGGGCTCGTCCACCAGCACCAGCTCCGGGCCCCATAGGCTGGCCAGCCTTACGCTCAGAAGCCTGGCCTGGCCCACTGAGAGCTTGAAGGGCGAGTCCCCGCCCCTATCACCCAGGCCCAGTTCCTCGAGAACCCCCCGGGCCCTCTCACGGCTCCCCACGGCGGCCTCCAACTCATCCATTATGGTGGGGCGGTAGAAGGAGAGGTAGGGGTTCTGCCAGGAAGCCCCTACCCTAGAGGGCCTCCTTACAAGACCCCTGCTGGGCTTAAGGCTCCCGAAGAGAACCCGGAGCACGCTGGTCTTGCCCGAGCCGTTCCTCCCAAACAGGCCCAGCACGCCGCCCTCCAGAGCCAGGGATACCCCCCGGAGGACCCCCTCCACATGCACGTCCTCAAGCACAGCTACCGCCACTATGGGCTCACCCGCATGAGGGACCAAAGTCCAGCCTCTCGAAACCCCTCTCACAGGCCTCTTCAAACCCCCCCTCAAAGACCAGCCTCCCCCCCTCGAGCACGAGGACCCGGGGCGACAGGGGGGCTAGCATCCAGAGACGGTGTTCAGCGATTACCACGACCCTCTTCCGGGCCAGCTGGTGCAATAGGGACACCAGCTCCCGGGCGCCCCATAGGTCGAGGTAGGCGAGGGGCTCGTCCAGGAGCACGATGTCCGAGCCCAGGGCCCACACGCTGGCCAGCGCCAGCCTCTGCCGCTCCCCCGCAGAGAGCCTGGATATCCTCATATGAAGCCTGTCCTCGAGCCCCACGATTGAAGCCAGCTCCCCCGCAGTGTACCTGCCACCCGAGAGTCCCGCTAGGTACTCTAGCTCCTCCGACACAGTGGGCATGAGTATGAACAGGTCGGGCTCCTGGGGCACGAGGAGCACCCTGCCATCGGCCCTCACCCTCCCCCGGACCACGGCGCCGTGGATGCGCTCAGCCACCCCCGCGAGAGCCCTGAGGAGACTGGACTTGCCGCTCCCCGTCCCCCCCGCAACTACGTGGACCCCGGGGCCAAGGGAGAAGCTAACCCCCCTGAGAACCCAATCCGAGCCACCATAGGATAGCCAGAGGTCCTCCACGCTCAGAGACGCCAAACCAGGTCCACCATATTCTCCAGCCTTTCAACAGCCTGGCGCTCCGCCTCCCAGACTCCGCACTCGTCCCTCAGCCTCTCCCCCCAGTAGGCGTTCACAACAACGAACCGGGACCTCCTAAGGACCTCGGTGAACAACCCCATGCTCCCCCGGTGGAAGTGTATGCTAGCGTCGTTCACAACCAGCCCGGGCACAGGGGACTCCCAGTGGACTTTGAGGGCCATGGTGGTCAGCTGGGCATTCCATTCCGCCAGCTCCCAAACCCTGTCACAGTCCCTCCCCCCCTCCAAACGGGGCGCCCTCAGCCCACGGGGGCGGAAGTACAGGAACCCCTCAGGGGCGCTGAGGGGCCTCCCCACGCTCCCGTAGTGGGGGGCGAAGTCAAGGACCCTTATAGTGCCAGGCTTCGCTACCTGGGCTAGGGAGCGTAGTATCTTCTCGGTCAAGCCAGTCTTCCCCGAGCCCGTTTCGCCCAGTATGAGCATCCTAAACGAGCCCGGCTCTCCGTAGGACCCTGAGCGCCGTGAATCCAATGAATGTCCCCACCCCCGTGCTTGCGAGCCATATAAGCCATATTGGGACTAGGCTGGCCTTCCACTTCTCGAAGTCCCCCACCAGGGGCGCGAAGAGGTAGAGGGCCAGGAGGAACCCCACCACCGCCGTCCCCAGGGGCTCGGTGAGGGCCGCGAGGGTGGGGTCCCTTTTCCTCCTCTTAAGGATTAGGGCTACTAGGCCCACTATAAGTGCGCCGGGTATGCCCCCGGGTATGGAGTATATGGTTCCAAGGCCGAGCATCATCCTTACAACTCCAATAACAAGGGCCATGCCACTGGCCCAGAGGGGTCCCAGCGTTACGCCTGCTATCGCGTTGACCATGTGTTGCCAGGGGAAGGCCTTGGTGGGCCCGATTGGTATGTGTATCGGGGAAAGAGCAACTGCAAGGGCCATTAGGATTACTGCTAGCGCGAACTTCCTCTCCCAGCCCCATCTCTCGGCGAGGACCTCCCCCCAGGGCAAGACACTCCACCCAATAACCGGGTTATAGCAAACAACTGCTCCTCTAAGCAGTTTCTTGGTCAAAACTATTATGCCGTGAACTTAATTAAAAACACCCTCCTAATAACCAGGTAATGAGGTGAGGGGTCCTGGAACAACTAAGAATAGCGATAACGCCACCCCCCCAGCAACTGGGCCCCAGCCCCACAAGCCTGGAAGCCCAGCTCGCCTCCAGGGGCATATACGTCCTGTATTCCCAAGACAACCCCGACGCCCAGATAGAGTGGAAAAGCGGAGAAGAGAGAATCGAGCTAACCATCAGAATGTCAAACCCCATCGCAAGGGCATACCTAACGCTAAAACCCCCCCACAGGGCAAGGCTGGAGACGAGCACATCCACCCTAGAGTTGACGCTCGGCCCAGACTGCACTATGGAGGACCCCGGTCCCCTGCTAGGTCACCTGGCGGGCATAGCCCTCCTAGCACACCTAGAGCTCCTGGGCAGAGACGACGCCCAAAGGGTGGTCGAGGACCTAGCCAAGTACACCCAGCCAGGCCCCTGGGGGAGGTGCATCACGCCCCCCACCTACCCCCTGGACCTCTCCCACCACATACTCGAGGCCATCGCCCAGGTCGAGCAGGCGGCAAGGCGTCTAACAAGCCTCTGGCCCCGCCTAGAAGAATGGGGCCTGGTCCCGCAGGTGGGGATAAACATAATCCAAGCCCCGCCCCCACCCTACCACGTGGAGCTGGGCAACCACGTGGGGATACCCAGCAGGATAGCCCCCTCCTCTCGCGGGCCCCTATACGCGGCACCTCCCCGGCCCGGTGGGTCGCGGCACCTCGCTCGGGCGCTGAGGGCTTACATGGAGTACTACCCCGACACCCGGGCGGTCATGAACCTGGCCCTGTCGCGGAGGTTTCTTGAGGAGGCGAGAATGAGGGGCTATCGGGCTTCCAGCTACAATAGGGATGAGGAGCCGGAGGAGGTGCGTAGGCGGGAGGGGGCCACCATGCCCTGGGGGATAAGGACGGCAATAGAGAAGTGTGTGGAGAAGCCCCACATAATCTTCCACAGGGGCGACGTGGGGAAGGAGCCCATGATAAACCTCTTCGCGCCCACCGCCCCCGCGCTCATAGACATGCTGAGAAACATCCTGGGATACGATACCAGGGCATAGCAAGTAGGGGAGGGTGCCAACGGCTATGTGCAGAGAC
>JALTXS010000043.1 GCA_027048265.1 Desulfurococcales archaeon | reverse complement strand
CTTGGGGACCGGGGAAGTGGCAAAAGCGGGGTGCTTGCCCTCTGCCCCGCGTGGCTTGCCCGGGGCAGGAGGGTGGGGTACGTGCCCGTCGTGGCCCCCAGCCTCTACGCGGTTCAGAGCCTTTTCGGGGTTTTGGAGGAGGCTCTTAGGCTTCTGGGTATGAGGGCCCGTAGGAGGGTGTGGAGGGGTCTGGTAGAGGGCGTCTCCACGGGTGGATTCACGGCTGAGTACGTTGACCCAGGGGCTCGCGTGGACTCGGAGGTGGTGGTTGTCGACGAGGCGGGGGCTTTGGGTGTGGCCCGGGTACTCTCAAGCGTGAGGAGGTCCAGGTTCTTCCTAGCAGCTACCACCGTACACGGGTATGAGGGGGGTGGAAAGAGCCTTGCACGCAGGCTCTCGGGGTTGCTGGAGGGCGTGGTCTCCCTGGAGCTCTCCACACCAATACGCTACCCGCCTGGCGACCCGCTGGAGAGGTGGCTTTACGACGTATTCCTCCTCGACGCCGAGCCTCCTCCCCTAGGGGAGCACCTGGTGGAGGCCCTGAACCCGAGGAGGCTGGAAACCGCATGCGTGCCTGGGCGCCAGGCTGTCGGTGATTGGGAGTTTTTCAAGGAGGCCTACGGTATTCTGGCCACGGCTCACTATAGGAACAACCCGGACGACCTCCAGCTCCTATTGGAGAGCCCGAGTCACGTGTTCTGCATCTTAAAGAGCCCCGGGGGGACGCCTCTGAGCGTGGCGCAGGTGAACCTGGACGACCCCATGCTACCCCACCTGGTAGAGGACATCTACGGGCTAAGGCTTACGAGTGTGGCCCGGGTGGTGAGGATAGCCACCCACCCCCGCCTCTGGGGCCGGGGGCTGGGGAGCAGGCTTCTCTCGGCCATAGAATTCCATGCGAGGAAGCGTGGGAGGGGGCTTGTGGGCGCGGTTTTCAGCAACCCCGATGCCCTGTCCTTCTGGCTCCGCAATGGCTACAGGGTGGTGCACGTCTCGCCCCGGTACAACAGGTTCACGGGGGAGAAGAACATAGCCGTCCTCAAGAGCCTCCTAGCTGACAACGCCACGAGGGTGGAATGCCTCGCCGAGGACATGAGGTGGCGCCTCGCCCTCGGCCTCCCCCTGAGCTACTGGGACCTTGACCCCCGCGTAGCCCTCAAGATACTCACCACCTGCCCCAAGTGCCCTCGGGAGCCCCTCCTGAGGAGGGGGAGGCTGGGTGAGGAGGCCCTTATGAGGCTGTTTTCAGAAAGGATTGTCAGCGAGGGGCCTGAGATGGTCTCGGACCTCGCCCTAGCCGCGATAATAGCCTCCCTCCCCCACTGCGGTCTGGCGGGGCTGGGTGAAGAGGATGCCCTCCTTCTAATAACCCTCGCCCAGGGGAGGAGGTCCCCCGAGTGGCCCGGGGGAGGCCTCGAGCCCAGGAGGCTAAGGGCCCTTGTCCAGACCCTTTTCTCCTCCTAGAAGACGTAGGCTGCTAGCCTCACCCAGGGGACCTTCTCCGTCTGTAGGTGTCCCTTCTCGTAGCTGGTTCGGGTGTAGAGCTTCTTGCCCACCGCGTCTATGCTCGTGAGGCTACGGAGCAGGGGGAGCTTGACCTCGGATATCCTGATGGGCTTCCTGACCTCCCCCTTCTCCACCACCCAGGCCTCCTCAGGCACTATCCTCACTATGCCCTGTGAGAGCTCTGCCCTCACAACCCCGTCCACAAGTACCCCCCTCCGTGTCTCCTCTATTATCTCCCGGTCCCTCCAGTCGCCCCCCGTCACCCTGAGGCTCGTGTGGAGCGCCTTGGGCTTGTGGAAGAGACCGTAGGCGCTCCCCGGCCTCCCCCCGCTGCCCGCGGTCTCCCTCGTGTGCAGCAGGTCCACTATGCTACCCCCCTCCACGAGGGTGCGCCTGGGGGCCTTGACGCCCTCGTCGTCGAAGAACCGTGAGCTGGGCGAGGTGGGCTCATAGGGGTCGTCTGAGATGCTTATGCCCAGGGAGAACACCCTGGACCCCGGTGCAAGGTGGTCCGGCTGGTCGGCCTCCAGGAGGTGGGAGAGCTCGTGGAAGAGGGCGGCGCTCGCCTCACCCCCTAGTATGACGGTCTTCTGCCCCCTCTCCAGAGGGCTCAGCGCCTCAGCCCTGAGGCCCCAGACGGCCCTCCGGGAGGCGGTCTCTACCAGAGCCTCGAGCTCCCTCCCGGGAAGGGCCTCGGGGGGCCCCATCCAAGCCCTCATCGCGGAGCCCACGTTGCGCCTCCCCTGGGCCTCCACCTCTGCGAACACGTAGAGTTCGCTCAGCCTCTTGTCCTCCAGGGCCTCTCCCTGGGAGTGGCCTATCCTCCTCACCCTCCTCACGTAGAGGGCCACCAGCTCCCCTGTGAGGCCCTTTTCTTCCAAGAGGCCCCGGGTTTGTGCGATGAGCCTTAGGAGGGAGTCCTCGGGGCTGGGTGAGGGCCTTCCCAGCTCCACCCGTCCCGTGTAGAGCTCCGCCTGTGATACTAGGGGAGCCTGCTTGGAGCTGCCCAGTTGGGCCAGCTTCTGTGCCCGGGACTCTATCTCCTCCCAGGGGACCCGGGCGTCGCTTGTGCTGTATATGCCCCAGCCTCTCCCGCTCAGTGCCCTTGCCCCCCTGACCCTGGATAGGCTGTGGTTTGTCTCCAGGGAGCCTCTTCGCCAGGCAGTCTCCCACACCCGCTCCTCGAGCTCCAGCCTCTCCAAGATGGTCTCCGGCATCCCCGGCTAGACCCCCTATTCTATTGTTTCCCCATTGTCCAGAATATCAATACTTGGGGAAGGGCGTGTTTTAAGCCTCACCCACAAACAGGCCGCTTGGGTGGGTACTGCGATAAACGCTAAGTATGTTCAAGGCCATAAACTATACCCGTGAGGGTCTAGGGAACCCTCCTTCAACATCCCCCACGGGGGGTGGTAATATGGAGCCCGGTGCATCCCCCTCCATGCGCCTTCCAGAAAGCGTAAAGGTACCCCCGCTTAGGGTCTTGGATGAGGCCACGCTGGACCCCCGGGAGACCGCGGTAATCGTTGTCGACATGCAGAACGACTTCGTCAAGCCCGGGGGCAAACTCGTAGTACCCACAGCGGCCCAGACCATCGAACCCATATCCCGCCTCCTCGGACGGGCGAGGTCAAGTGGAGCCCGGGTTTTCTACACCAAGGACACACACTATCCCGGGGACCCCGAGTTCGAGATATGGGGAGAGCACGTCCTGAGAGACACGTGGGGGTGGGAGATCGTCGAGGAGCTCTCACCCCGGGAGGGCGACATCGTTGTGGAGAAGACCCGTTACGACGGGTTCTACGGGACCCCCCTGGATGACCTCCTAAGGGTATACGGGGTGCGGAACGTGGTTGTGGTGGGCACAGTTGCGAACATATGCGTCCTCCACACGGCCGCGAGCGCCGCCCTGCGATGGTACAGGGTCGTGGTCCCCCTTGATGGAATAAGCGCGTTGAACGACTTCGACTACATGGCCGCCCTGAGGCAGATAGACTTCCTCTACAGGGGCACCTTGGTTAAGAGCGTGGATGGTATAAGGTTCGAGAAGCCCAAGGAAACGGTGGGTGAGACCCCCATAGTCTGAGGCTCCCAAGATGACCCGCAGGACACTTGGCCCACTGACCCCACTAGACAGGGCCCTGGAAAAGATAATCCAGCAAACCCGGGTCGAACTAAGGGAGAAGGAGCTTGAGACAATCAAGGCACAGAGCCACGTGACATCCCAGGCCATCAAGGCCCCCCAGGGGGTTCCCCCATGGCCCAAGGCCGGCCTCGACGGCTACGCCGTGAGGTCAAGTGAGACGCCCGGCCGTCTTAAGAAAATAAACCTACCACCCCACAGGGACCCCCAAGAGCCTCCCCCAAGGCTCCCCCCCGGGCACGCCGCCCAAGTGGCGACTGGGGCCTACCTCCCCCAGGAAGCGGATGCCCTGGCACCCTTGGAGATAGTTGTTGATGAGGGGAGCCATGTAAGCGTCCCCCGGCTTGACAGGTGGCGTAACATAGACCCCCCCTCCAGTCTAGTGGGGTCGGGCGAGATTCTTTTAGAGGAGGGCTCCCTGCTCACGCCTCCCCGTATAGCAGGCCTCCTGGAAGCCGGGATTGATAGAGTCTGGGTGTGGGAGAGGCTCCGCGTTGCCTACGCGGTTGCGGGCGCCCTCCCAGCGGGTGGTTCTGGACACACGGTTGGCCTGCCCAGGGACACCACGGGGCCTCTCCTCTCATGGCTTCTGAGAAAACTGCCTTGGGTGGAGCCCGAGTTCCTAGGAGCCTACGGGGAGCCCCTGGAGGCTGCTCTCGCGGTGGCCCACAGGGTTCTGGGGGGAGGGCTCCATGTGGGCATTCTTGTAGGGAAAGTCGGACCAGGGGTTGACGACGTGTTTGAACAAGTCCTTATGGAGACGAAGGGGAGCCTGATTGTGAGGGGGGTCGCTCTCAAGGGGAGCCGGCCCTTCACGGTACTTTCCCTAGGCGGGAGGCCCCTCCTCTGGATGCCCGGTGCCCCCACCAGTGCGCTTACAAGCTTCCTCGCCCTCGTACTCCCTCTACTCGAGCACTGGGGCCGGGTTTCCCTCTCTTGGAGGGAGAGTGTATTCAGAAGGGTTGTGGTGGAGGAGTCCTCAATCCTGGGGGACAGGATGGTGGGGTTTGTGAAGCTAAAGGGCTCCTGTAGGGCTTCTCCCCTTTCACGTGGTTTCC
>JALTXS010000042.1 GCA_027048265.1 Desulfurococcales archaeon | reverse complement strand
CCTGTCACGATGGGTATCTTCTTCCTCCTGGAAATCGCGATACTAGTGGCATCTGATATGGAGAGGTTCCTGTTCCTCAGCTTGGGCTCGGATGCGCTTGATAGCAGCTCATCTTCAAGGACTTTAACGTCAACAGCATCGAGGACTGTCTCGACGTTCACGTCCTCTATAGTAAAGTAAGTGTACACAAAGTCCAAGAGCTCTTCTCTACTATTGAAGGGGATCCTGCCTCTCCTCCAATGGTAGGCCAGCTCGTAGATAATTAGATGGTGGAGGACACCTTCAAGAATCCCCTCCTAACGCCTTCTAGGAACCGGGATGCGCTTGTAGATGCTTTGCCCAAGAGATCAGCCATTATTGCATAGGTATCTATAATCGCTCTTTCAGCCTCTTTATCCAAAGCTTTTCAGCCTCATCAAGCTCTCTCTCAGCCTTGTCTAAATCGACTTTAAGTCTCCGGCTTCTCTCCCTCAGCTCGCCCCACAGGTCCCTCGACCTCAAAACGAGCTTGTCACCCTCCACACTAAGCTCGAGCATCGTCCCCTCGGATATCCCCAGCCTCTCTCTAATCCCCTTGGGGATGACAATAACGCCCCTCTTACCAACCCTTACCCGAGAACGCTGGCTTCTCAAAAAGACCACCAGTGGAAACAACATTCAGATTACACTCTTGATCAGTCAGATATATAATTATGTCAGAAAGACTATACCCAAAGTAAATATGTACGCTATATGCTCCAACTCCGCGAGTCAGTGTTTGATACTAGTGTATAGTATCAAAAACCGATATGTCTATGGTATGGATATTAGGGCATCTATGCTTCTCTCATACCTCTTTGCGCAGCCAGGTATCCTATTCCTAGTAAAACCAGGCTGAGAGCCATCAGGTAGGCTACAGACGCTAGCGGTTCGGGGAGAGGTTTTCCTATCAGAAGGTACCTGACGAGGTCGGCTGTGTGGCTTATTGGGTTCACTCTAGCGACGGTCTGGAGCCAGCTGGGCATCTGGTCTAGGGGGAAGAGCGCGCTGCTGCTGAACATAAGGGGTAGGTTGACCAGGTTCGCTATTGCGAAGAGCACCTCCTGGTTGGTTATGTTGAAGGCCATGCCCGTGAAGAGGGAGGAGAGGCCCAGGCTTAGGAGCATTATAGCTCCCCATGTTCCCAAAAGGTCGGCGGGTCCAATGCTGGGCTTGAGCTGCATGCCCATAAGGAGGCCTATTGTGAACAATACTAGGCTGAGGACGCTTATCCTGAACATGCTGCCCAGGACCTTGGAGAAGAAAATAGAAGAACGGGGAATAGGGGCCACTAGAAGCCTCGTAAGGTATCCTATCCTCCTCTCGAAAACCACCCCTACCGCGCCGAACATGCTCTGGAAGAGTGCGAACACGGCGAGCATCCCCGTAGCAACATAGGTAAAGTAGTCAGTAGTCCCGAAAATCTTCTCAACCGCCTGAGACAAAAGACTCCTAACCTGCTCCAGCACGACCTGGGGCACTCCCTGGACCTGGAGCTGCACGAGGTTAAGGAGATTGTAGCTCTTGCCGAAAAGGGCAATCCAGAATATGGGCGTCACCAGGCTCATGACAAGGACAGGGCGCCTGCGGACCCACTTGACCACCTCCCTCCACGTGAGGACAAGAGTCGCTGAGAGCATGATTATCACCTCCTCACGCTGCGAATCATCCTCCTGAAACTGAAGGGGTCAACGTGCTCCTCCCCCGAGAGGGTCTCGCCCGTGAGTTGTATGAATACCTCCTCCAAGCTAGGCTTAGCGATGCTCATGGACTTGACTCTAACCCCCTGTAGCGCCGAGGCAACTTGGGGCAACACGGTGTCCGCCCTTTCCACCCTCAACGCGACACGACCCTCTATGACATGTGCTTCCAACCCGTTTTCTTCGAGAATGTTCTTAACCCTCTCTAGCTCCCCCGGGTCAAGGGGCTCAACGTAGATAGTCTCGCCCCTGACCCTGGCCTTCAGCTCCTCTGGGCTCCCAACCTCCACTATGCGGCCCCGGTGCATTATCGCCACCCTGTCCGAGAGGGCCTCTGCCTCCTCCATATAGTGGGTGGTCAACAGAATCGTGACACCCCTTCGCTTAAGCTCCTCCACCACCCTCCACAGGCCCCTCCTCGATTGGACATCAAGGCCAAGCGTGGGCTCGTCCAGGAACAACACGCTAGGCTCGTGCACGAGGCTCATGGCAATCTCCAGCCTCCTCCTCATCCCCCCACTGTAGGTTCCCACCCTCCTACGCGCTGCATCCCAAAGCCCCATAAGCTCTAGGACTTCCCTCGCCCTTGCCTGGGCCTCACCCCTGGAGAGCCCATAAAGGCGGGCCTGTATGTACACGTTATCCCACCCTGTCATCTCATCATCCGCTGTGAGGTCCTGGGGAACTAGGCCTATGACGCGCCTAACCTTCCCCGGCTCCCGGGTAACACTATAACCCTCGACATAAGCATCCCCACTTGTGGGAGTCAGGAGAGTGCTGAGCATCTTTATCGTAGTAGTCTTACCCGCACCATTGGGGCCCAGGAGGGAGAAAAGCTCACCCCGCCTTATGCTAAACGAGACACCATCAACAGCTCGGAAGCCATTAAACTCCTTGACCAGGCCCCCGGCTTTGACAACTTCTTCCAAGAAACACACCGGAAAGATAAAATGTTATGATTGGATAATATTGATGATGCAAAGACCTACGGGTATATACTTGTAAAAACAGGAGCTCCTCAAAAAGTAAAATACTGGGGAACAATTCCCACGTTATTTCCTCAGCTAGTTGCAGTAGCCTTTGCCACGCGTAAAAACGACCATGCTAGGATAACCGTCGCCATAAGCTCGAGGACCAGGAACACCTCACCCATCCCCCTCCTAAGCAGCCCTCCTGCGACCAAGAAGATAAGGTTCCCGACGATTATTCCCAACAACCCCGCTAACATCTCGGGTGCTCTAACCCTTCTCATCACAATGTGTGTCAAGGGGAGGAGCAGTGCCACTAGACCACTGGGTATCGTTAGGAGTGGAGACAATATCCTGACACCCTCCGGCAACGCCAACCCACCAACGGCCTCCCCCCGTGCCTCCAAGACAGCCAAGTCAACCTCCACACGAACAAGCTTGGACGCCAACACCAGCGAGACCAGCATAGTATAAGCGAGGAAGGTCCACCCCACCCTCCTATACCCAAGGGCAAAGAGCACGGCAACAGCCAAGAGCCCCGCACTGAGGGGAGAAGACAAGTAATACACCTTATACCCCACAATACTCCATCCCCAGACAGACGCAGCGAACTCAAGCAGCTGGCCCAACATCATGTCCCCCAACTGCAAAGCAAAGAAAAGAACCGCCAACCCCCGATAAACAATAAACACCCTAGCCAGCAGGACAACCCCCACCAACGACACCAAAGCCGACGCCAAGGGCACCGGGTTCAAAGCCCACCCCCGGAACATAACCTAGACAAACCCCCGGATATAAACAAACGC
This sequence comes from Desulfurococcales archaeon, assembly GCA_027048265.1. Taxonomy (GTDB): domain Archaea; phylum Thermoproteota; class Thermoprotei_A; order Sulfolobales; family Fervidicoccaceae; genus JALTXS01. The sequence goes on along the minus strand of JALTXS010000042.1, from coordinate 1,228 downwards.
CAATACAAACCCAAACAAACAACAACTCCACCAAACCCCATAAATACAAACAAAAACACACACAAACAAACACCCAATTAAACCCAAAACACACAAACAAAAACAAGGGCCCGTAGCCTAGCCAGGACCAAGGCGCCGGCCTTCGGAGCCGGAGACCCCGGGTTCAAATCCCGGCGGGCCCGCCATTTATAAACCCAATATATAAGTCTTTCTCATTTTTCCAAGGCAAGGCTGTGGCTCCTAATTCAGGCAAGAACCGGGATGGTTCTAGCTTCATCGCTGATAATCTCAGCAGATAATCTTAACGGACTAGGGCGCAACTTTTAGCCAGGGAACCCTCTTAAAGTCTTCATCGAAGGTTATGATAGTGTCTATGTCGTTGTGTTTACATGTTAGGGCTATGATTGCATCGCTTGGCAGGAGTTTTAGTTGGCTAGCGGTCTCTATCATGTCTTGGTATTCCACGTTTTCCACCAGGGCTTCTACCTCAAGGTCTTCCAGCAACTTCCTTATACCATTGACTATGAATTTTGGGTATCCCTTGTTTTACTATTAGTTTTCTTAGGGGCTGTACGGTCCTTTGAGTTCTTCCGTTGTCTGGTAGTATTTCCTTGTGGATATGTAGAGTAGTTCGTTTATCACGGTTAGGCTCGTATAGAATTGGTTCTCTTCGTAATCCTCTAGCAGCTTTCGGGCTTTACGTGTGAGGTTTGTCTCGAATAATATATTGTAGAATATATTAGTGTCTATGAAGACTTTGTTCACTGTGCTTGAGCCTCCTCCTCATACTCCTTGAGCTCCTCTATAGAAGCCTTACCGAATAACCCAACATATTTGTCGAGCACTTCGCTCACTCTGCGCCTGCGTATAAAGACTACTAGTTCCTCTCCTTCCTGGAGTTCAACTGGCTCCAAAGGCCTCAGCACACCTCTTTCATATCTAACTCGTATAACCTTGGACACTTCCCAGCCCCATCCTTAAGTAATACTCTTCAGAGCAATTAGCCTTTCCTGCGGGCTGGTTGTTTCCAGATTATCACCAATGATATCCTCGGGAATAATCGATTGGGAAGTTTGTTTCCGGTTTAAGGTCTCTTCTGAAAACAATATTTATATTTCCCCGGCGAGACGGAGGCCCGCGGGCTCAAACTCGCGGCGGGCCCGCCACAAACCTCTCTAAACCATCGTCAATCCCGGTGTTGAACTTATCGGCGGCTAGGACTGAAAAA
>JALTXS010000041.1 GCA_027048265.1 Desulfurococcales archaeon | reverse complement strand
GTTCGCTATATAGTTAGATGCGGTGGAACCTAATGCAATCACTAACTTTGGTTTTATTGCCCTTAACTGATCAACAAGATAAGGAAGGCAGGCTCTAGCCTCATCGTGACGGGGAACCCTGTTCCCAGGGGGCCTGCACTTTACCACGTTGGTGATGAACACTTCATCTCTATGTATTCCATTTTGTTGGAGGGCCTTGTCAAGCAATTTTCCAGCCGGCCCTACAAAAGGCCTCCCAGTAGCGTCCTCCTGGGCCCCGGGCGCCTCTCCTACTATGACTATCTTTGCATTTGCCGGTCCCTCTCCCGGAACTGGCTTCTTACGCGTCTTGTGAAGGGGGCATTTCTTACACTCTCTTACAAGCCTGTGTATGTCGTCTAATACGGGAGGATGGTCTGACTTCATGCCCTTCGCCACACGTAGTGTTCACTCAGAGAATAGTTAGCAAGGAACCCGGCTACTATTCCTATTAAGTTGGCAACGAGTGGCTCTATACCCAGCAGGTATGATAGTGAGAGAAGGGTGACATAGTTGAGGGTAACCCCAACTCCCGCCGCAAGGTGATATCGCGCAAGCCGCTTGTGTAGAGGAACAGGTGTTTTCTCATTCCTGAATGTAAACAGGTTATTTAGTGTGAAGTTGTTTAGTATGCTAGACTCTATTGACAACAGTCCTGATATATATAGGGGTAATCCGACGAGATAGTGTGTCACCCAAAGTACAACCTCGTTTACAGCAACACCGGTCGTGCCAACCAGTGCAAATTTTAGTATCCTATAGTTGTTTAGCCTAATAACATGCTTGAGATAGTTCAAACCCTCGCTTGCCGTCAGCTTACTTTTCCCGGCAAATCGTGGAGAAAAAACAATGGGCACCTCCCTAATCCGCTTCTTCTCGTAGTCACCTTTTACGAGTATCTCAAGTAATATCTTGTAACCCAGAGGGTCCAACTCGTTTAACTTATTGGATACGACACTTCGTCTCAGCCCGAAGAATCCAGTCATTGGGTCGCTTATCATGCGGGTTTGTGGGAGAAGAAGCTTTGCAATAGCGGTTGCCCCCAGGGAAACAATCTTTCTAAGGAAGGATAGCCCCTCATCGCGTCCCCCATGCTTGTACCTTGTACCTATGACAATGTCGCCCCCGCTCTCCAACTCTCGGAGCATCTCAGGGAGCTTTTCAGGAGGATGCTGAAGGTCGGCGTCCATGACAATAATATATCTTCCCTCCGCGTTCTTGAAACCCTCTACAACTGCACGAGCCAAACCCCTTTCATTGTACCTTACAATAACCTTTACCCTGTCTTCTATCCCCAACTCTCTAGCATGTTTGAGGGCCTCTTCTGCTGTCCCGTCGGGACTGTTGTCATCGACTATTATGACCTCATAATCATCCCCAAGCCCTGCCTCCTCCATAGTGTCTTTTATTCTCTTTAACAGGACACCTATGTTCTCGGCCTCATTATATGTCGGCACAACGATGCTGAGCTTCAGGCTATCTTCCTTCATGCGTGACCCCTTCAATGCACAAGGCTTCCCGCTAAAGTCAAGTAGGTATTTTTAGGGAGTGTTAGGCCTATTTTGTCTTGTGAGTCAATGAAACTCCAGTCCATGTCTCATTGTGGAAAGTGCCTAGCATATTAGAAAAACATGACATCGGCATTCCGCCCACCCTTCCCGGCACAGTGTTTAGGGTGTAGGTGTTGGAAGCCCGGCATGGGGAGACTTCCAGTGGACTTGAGCGAATAGTAGGGCTTCTCAGGTACATAGGTAAAATGATAATGTTCTCATCGTTCATGGTGTTCGTACCAGGGTTCTACTCGCTTTATCGTGACCTAAGAGGAAGCATAATACTAACCCTAGACTGGATGCTTCTTGCAAGCCTGGTAATACTAATGTATGCTATTTTCCATAACATGAGGTCGAGAATAACTAGAACCACCGCAGTAGTGCTAGTGTTTTTCCCCCTTGTATTACTGCTTGCATGGCATATGCATCCTTCAACGTTGTCCCGTCTCAGTGATGTAACACTCGCGTTTAACCTATACGGTGCATTCATGATAACCATAGGATATCTCATGAATAGCCTCTCCGGTAGAGACATATCGCTCAGGCTGGAGGAGGCTATATTCCTGGTTGCACTCTTATGGGTCTTAATACCTCCACTCGTAGCTGTGCCAGTATATCTTTTCCTCAAGATACCATTCATCAACCTATGGTTCGAAAGCGTAAACGGTATGGCCGGCACCGGCCTGACCGCATTCACAGGCGAGGCTGACCCCCACGGATACTATGTACCATCAGTCGAGGAATTGCCCAAACCTATACTCCTCTGGCGTTCACTCATCCAGTGGGTCGGAGGGATAGGCATTGTTGTCACAAGTATGGCGGTCCTTGCAAGGCCGGGCCTCGGCGTAATTCTGCTAAGCCAAGTCGAGGGCCGCCTGGAGAGAATAGAGCCCAGCATAAGAAAAACAGCGGTCCAGATGGTAAAGTTCTACACGGGGCTAACTCTGCTTTCCTTCCTACTATTCGCGCTGGCCGGAATGGATGTTTTCAACGCTGTTGCACACGCTCTAACAGGTATATCTACTGCCGGCTTCTCCACGAATCCGGACAGTATTGGCGGCTTCAACTCTTTGTCTATTGAGATAGCCGCAATCATAGTCATGTTCATAGGGGCATCTAATTTCTACGACATGTACAAGTCGCTCAGAAAACCCAGTTTCATTATACGGTCGGTGGAGTTCAGATTCATGCTTGCCTTGACAGTACTTGGCATAGTAGTCGGCACATTCATCTTGTTTATGCAGGGAGGCGAGCCTCTTGAAACGGCGCTTAGGGTAGCCTCCTTCCAAGTAATCAGTGGTCTGACCACTACTGGTTTCCAGTCCTATGACCTCTCCGAAGCACCTGTGGCCTTCAAGTTCATGTTGACCATACTTATGCTTATAGGGGGCAGTGTGTTTTCAACTGCAGGCGGAATAAAATTGTTCAGAATACTGGTAGTCTTAAAGGCGTTTAAAGAAGAGATAAAGAAGATAACGGGGCCCCCTGGGACCATTGCTACATATAGGGTTGGCAGATACGACCTGGAGGAATCAGACGTCCTAAGAGCAATTCTAGTAGCAGTGTTGTTCCTCCTCATTGCTAACATTGGCCTGGTCTATACCATGTTCAGATTAGCGGGCTCTTACAATGTGGACAACATATACTTCGACACTATAAGCGCACTAACTAACATAGGCCTTAGCGCTGGTGTGGCGGGGGCGTCGCTGCCTGATGACGTTAAGGTTCTTTTCATGACGATGTCAACCCTAGGCCGTCTGGAAATTCTCCCAATACTGGTACTGTCCTTCAAGATAGTGAAGAGCCTAAGGAGAAACATAGCGTTCAAGAGCCGCTGAAAGCTCAATTAAACCATTTAACGAAACTAACGTTTTCAAAGTCTTGGCATGTCCCCGATGATTTCCGATAATTCCCCGAGAGGTGGAAACTCCATGGAGCTACCCCCCGGCTCGAATATTATGGGAACAGCCTCCTCGACTATACCGATTTTCCTTACAATAGGAGACAGGTAAGCAGAGCGGTCAAGTGTTACGGGGTTACCTGTTTGATAGTAACCCGCAGCTGGTAGGACGAGTAGGGTCCTCCCGTCCGTGAGAGGCATGGATAGGAAGCAGGGGTACTTAGCTACGCTTCCTAGCTCGTCCGAGACTTTTATAGCGGGATGCTCGTGTCCTATAACAACATACTTTGCCCCACGTGCCTCCTCTTCACTGTACATTCTGTGCCCGTGGACAAGCAGGGTCTCGGAGTCTAGCCTCAGGCTCTCAACAACCTCTACGTCGAACCTGTTGGTTATAATCGTTATGTAATTGTCATGATTTCCCCTGACAAGCAAGACGTCATGAAACAAGTCCTTGGCATGGGCGAGGAATTTGGAGACCTCTTCACGCTCTTGCATCGTGAGTTTCTCGAAAGTATGTTTAAGGTCACCATCTATTACAAGAAGAGTAGCCTCCGTCTCGCTGTGTAGCCTGTCTAGAAGGTCTAGGGCTTTCCTTAGCTGGAGACGGGGAAGGTATACTCCTTCTCTCGCAGCCTCTGACTCGAAGCCTAGGTGCAGGTCGGCGATCACCAGCGCTTTTTTCTCCCTATGATACATAGCAGGGCTTCCGGGCACGACGGCCAGGCTACCGTACTTCAAAAGGCCTCCCCTTACTTGACTCATTAGGCACCCTTAACGGTGCTAGACAGACTACATAGGAGATTCAAGGGAACATTTTTGTTAAGCCCCGAAAGCTGCCGCCTAGCGCCTCATAAAGACAAGCTGACACTGCAAAACCGAGCCCCGTTAGTAAATATTTCCTAAAAGAGCCTACTTGAAACCATTGTTTTAAAGACTTGCGTAATATTATAAACATTGTAAAAAGAACTGGCATCCAGAGAGATTCAGGACTAAATATAGTCTAAGGTAAACATTAGAAACACATATGTGGAATATGCACAGCTGTGATGAAGTGGGCAGCCCTTGACCAGCCTGGGATGATGACCCTAGTCTCACACTGAGCAATACAAAGTCATTGAGAGCGTGGGGCTTTTGAAACGCTCTAAACATTTCACAGAAGCCAGACTGGTTCCAGGCACCATAGTAATGATAGACCTAGATAACTTTGAACAGGTTACCCAGACATTAGGCCTTGATGAGTACAAACCTAACTTCGCAACAGGAGAGCTCACAAACCTCATAGAAAGCTTCGCAAACCGGAAGAGAGGGGTCATCATTCATGGCCTTGACCCCGAGAGGGGGACTGAGGAGGCAGTTATAGAAATACCTTACACGACCCCCGAGGAAGTCATAAAAGATCTTAAGATGATAATGGAAAAACTGTCATCACTCGGAGTCAAAGCTACTATAGCAGTTTCAGAAGGAATGGTCTCGGCAAGGCCCGCTCTTAACCCCAAGGAGGCTTTTAAAGGAACACCTTGGAGACAATCAGTGTACAAGATGCTACGTAAGGCCAAGAGGAAGGGAGGAGGCAGGTTAATAGTACTTGGAGGTCAGTCTGTATAAAGCCGTTTCTGCGCCCGCAAGTATATAAGACCCTCCACTATCCTCAAAGGTATGGAGTCTAGAGGGAGGCGGTGAGAGTTGAGGGGCTCCAAGAAGAAGTATGTATACATAGAAACACCTAGCAGGAAATACGTGAAAGCACGAGTAATGCTTCAGGGAAGAGAAGAGCCTTCGGTAACCCCCACCATGGATGGGAATACCATAATCATTGTTGGTAAGCCGACTAACCGGCCCCCCTGGGGATACAAGGTCGTTAAATTCGAAGACCTACCACCCGAGGTCAGGGCCAAGATAGAATACCTTTAACAAACCTAGGCGGGCTTTGCTATAAAAATGCCGTCTTCGTCACGAATGATAGTCCCAACCACTACATCCCCCATCCTATAGTAACCCCTCCTATCTATGAGTGTAAAAACACGGTCCCACCTGAGTGAGACTCCTAAGAACTCTCCCGGTAACCATCCCTGGCCTACTATGACAAGCTTCACGGTCTCCCCTTTCACATATGGCTGGGGGACCCGTGGGGCGGGCCTAAGTCCAAAGTCTTCGGGCCTTAAAACGAGTCTTATACCGTATTTTTCCTCAAGCTCTCTCAGCTTGGTGAAAAAATAGCTCCAACTCCACTCCTTTACCCCCGGTATCTTTCTCCCACGGCGGTGTATGACATATTTCTGGATGCCGAGGGGAGGGTACCTGCGAGATAACTCATTCTTGATAACAAATTCCAGGATTTTCTCAATATCATGGTCATTGACACCAGGTATCCACACGGGTGTTATGTGGATGTCTATTCCAAAATCCTTGGACGCGATAAGGGCTAGTTTTGCGATCTTCTCCACATCGTAGCTCTTTGTGCCTGCTAGCATTCTTGCCTTATTAGGGTCAAGGCTGTCTATGCTGAGGTTTATCCTAGAAACCCCCGCCTCCGCGAGCTTTTCCAACAGTCTCGGGCTAGCCCCATGAAGACGTGTCTCCACGGCGATGCTCTCCACGCCCCTAAGGCCAGACACGGCCCTTATCATATCAGTGAGGCGAGGATGCGCGATGGGATCACCAGCTCCATCGAATAGAATGTGAAGGCTGCCTTTGTGAGCTATAGCCCTCGAAACCCACTCTGCAAGCCACTCTTCATCATCTACAAGAAACTCCAACACCCGGGGTGAGGAGGGGCCGGCATTAACACTACAAAATATGCATGAGAGGCCGCAGAGACTGGTTATTCTGACCTGGAGATTGTTATAGCCGCGGTCTATAACACCGAACCCAATATGACCCATTAGGGGGAAGGGTGACCTTATTATTGCGAGGCTCTTCCTAAGCTCGAGCCCCTTGGTCATAAGTGTTCCTCGGGCCAACAGTCACCACCTAGACCCTCCATGAGCTAGGGTTGCTCACACCCATTATGTATAAGAGCACCGTTCTCAGGTATCCCCTGTCATCGTAGAACCTTCTAATTTTAAAGGGGGCCCAGCCCGGTATAGGGAAGTCCAGTGTGACTATCCTTGAGCCTTCCTGGAGTTCCTTTTCATATTTCCTAGAGAGGCGTTCATTAATGCTTGTATATAGATAAGTGTAGACCACATCTGCATCATTTAGACTTGCCTCCATGAAGTCTTTACACACCACGCGGACCTTCTCTGCCACACCATTATAGACTGCATTGGCCTCAGCGAGCACGCATAGGTCGGGCTGGAGCTCTATGCATACGCCCTTCGAGCCCAGGTGTTTTGCAGCTATTATGGGTACTCTGCCATCCCCGCATCCTAGGTCATATAGTGTTTCTCCAGGCCTTACATCCGCGACTGCCAGTGCCATAGCGATCGCTTTCAACGGGCTTGAAACGAATGGGGCGTGTATGGGCAAGCCCTGTTTGACCTCCTGTGCCGCTAGTTCCTGTTTATCTACGCCTTTGGCTGAGGTAACTGTTATATATAGGAGGGTGTTTGAGTGAAAAGTAGTTCCACCATCTGGTGGAGTATAAAAGAGACCTATATATATTCCCGTCTTCGTGTTAAACATTAGTGCAGGGGTACAAAAACCCCGTTGGGTGAGAAGTATGAGTCTCAAAAAGGCATTCTCTCTACTACTAATTATAGCAATGATAGCACCACTCGTTCTGGCAATACCCTCGGCACAGGCGCAGGAGGAAGGGGACCCCAACTGGGTCGATATAAACACGCTGACACCCGAAATAATGGCTGATGAGCGGTTCCAGTTCAACCCACTTGGAGTTAAGGAGATACGCTATGCACTGAACCTGCTCATCGACAGAAGCCTCATCGTGGACAACATTATGGAAGGAAGCGCTGACGCGATGCTAACCGCACTTCGGCCCAACCATCCTGCATATGATATAATCGACGTGGAGGCGATAGAGGAGGAGTATGGACTCTTCCCAGCAGGAGACGTTGACACAGCAGTGCAGGTCTACATGGATGCCCTCAAGAAGCTCAACGAGACCTACAGCGAGTATGGAATGTACCTGGTCTTCAAGAAGGGCGAAGATGGCAAGGAGTGGCTGTACTTCGTCAAGCCAGACGGTACCGAGCAGCAGGTCAAGATATACTTCATTATAAGGATAGAAGATGAGAGGAAGCAGATAGGAGAGCAGATAGCGGCGTGGATTGAGGAGTATTTCAAGATAAAGGTTGAAAAAGTTGAGAAAGAGAGAAGCGTGGTTACACCGATAATCTATGGAACCAACCCGGCGAGCTATGGGTTCGATACCCACCCCTGGCACATATACACTGAAGGATGGGTTAGCATGACCGACGACCCGCCCTACTATGCCAGATATGACGCCGCCTTCTTCTACGCATCTCTGAGAGGCTACGGGCCCAACCACAGGGTCACCGACTGGTGGTACTACTACAACCCTGAGTCCTACGACCTAGGACTAAAACTCTACTTCGAGACATATACGCCCGACATGGTAGACCAGCTATGGGAAGACATCAGGAAAATGCTAGAGATAGGCATACAGGACAGCATAAGGGCCTTCATAACCAACAACCTCGAGTACTTCATGGTTAACTCGCAGGACGTCACCATACCCGTATACGGCAAACAAACAGGCCTGTGGAGCGCCTGGGGACTGAGGACAGCTACAGCACAGGATGGCACAATAACTGCACTGGAGTTCAGCAGCACTGGAGCCTTATTCATGAGCGCATGGAACCCCATCTTGGGCTTCAACGATGTCTACAGCAGCCTAATCTGGGACCAAGTCCACAGCTTCGGTATGTACCCGCACTACGAGACAGGCATACCCACGGAGACTACAGCGTCATACAGTGTGATAACCGATTATAACAGGGATAACGAGGGTAACATCGTGGGTAACCTACAGGTTCCTGACAACGCTATTGTCTTCGACCCCGTAGAGAACAAGTGGATACCCATAAACCAGGCTGTCGCAGAAGGCAAGACGTACATTCCTGGAGTAGAGGACCTGGCAAACGCTGGGGGCAAGGTACCCGTCAAGGTAGTCTTCAATTATGCTCCCATAAAGTGGCATTACGGTGAGGACTTCAGCATATTCGACGTTCTCGGCTCTATGGCCTTTAGCTACGAATGGGCAGTCGATGACTCGGAGATAACGGGAGAGCCTGACCCGTACTATGACGCCGAGTATGCCACCAACGCCTACCAGGTACTCAGCCTCATCAAGGGTATCGAAGTCGTTAACGATACTGCCCTAGCAGTGTATACTGACTACATAGACGTTGATCCGGCGCTTATTGCTTACTCTGTGCTAATGTATGCGTCTATACCCTTTGACCTACTAGCGTCAATGGAGAAGCTGGTTGTCGAAGATATGGGTGACACCAACTACGGCTGGACCACAAGAGAAGAAACCGGAGAAACAGGCGTTGACATGCTAATACATGGCGAAGAGATAAAGGCGAAAGCGGAAGAACTGGCAGCTAACCCAGAGATATACTACTTCAACGGTCTAGAAGACCTCGGCATCAATGTCAATGTAGACCCAGCAGCAAGGTTCTCGAAACTAGTGGAATGGATAAACAGCCGTGGCCATGCAGTGGTTAGCAACGGCCCATTCTATGTTGAAGAGTACAATCCCGACGCCAACTACTTCGTGCTGAAGTCAATAGAAAACCTAGGATTTGATAAAATAAGCTACATTGGAGTAAACATGCAGGTACCAAACGTGGATACCATTGAGTTCAAGACCGTCACCACGCAAGAGGCCGGCATTGAGGCAGTTAAGAGTGGAGAAGCTGATGTCTTCCTATGGAGCATGAGCAGGGCTAAGATAGGTGACATACCCGATACAGTCATGCTAATACCAACGAGCTCTACCATGTACAACCTAGGATTCAACCTAGTTAGCAACGTCTATGACAGCAAGAAAGAAGGAACAATACCGCTAAAAGATAAGGAGCTTCCAGGACAGGTCATTCCAGGCCTAGTACTCTTCAACCCACAGCAGGTACTGCAAGAGTATGCAACCCAGACACAAACCGAGACGCCCACACCTACAGAGACTCAGACGACGCCAACACCGACTGAAACCACTACTACCCCAACCCAGGAAACAACACCAGAACAAACACAGACTCCGACGGAGACACAGCCACCTACACCAGGAACGGTCACTGTAACAGTGACACAGACTGTCACTCAAACGGCAACTCAGATGCAGACAGTTACCCAGACAGCTACTGTGACCGAAACGGTCACAGTGACGACGGGTGGCGGTAACACAGCTCTGATAGCCGGAGTGGTTATTGTGATAGTGATTGTGGCAGCAGCTGCTGCTCTAATGAGGAGACAGTGAAAAAGCTTTCCCAACTGTTTTTTTCCATGTTATAAAGTTAACATTAAAGAACTCATGATACTACTTTTTGGACAGCTTAAACGACGTGATAATGTAAGAATTGGTATCACTGGTGACATAGTTGAGTTAAGAAAAAGTATGGCATAACTAATTTTTTTAGGTCACCCTAATGTTTTAACTATCCGAGACTTTATTGGTTTAGAGAATAAGCTTTTATCTCACGTAGTTGTAAAAGACACTTGATTTTAAAAAGCCTTGTTTATTCATCACTAGACTGGGCGGCGTGTGATGTAAAGATGAGTGGAGTGGCCCGGCTTCTAATTGTGCAGACAATTAACAACCTGGCTATTCTATTGATAATAGTAGCTATAATTTCAGTGATATTCGTAATCTACAATCAACAGGCTCTTGAAGGAGCTGTTATAGAGGCTGTTCAGAACTACGCCCGTATGATTGAGAGAAACCCCAATCTCACCGAAGAGGAAAAGAAAGTACTGATTGAACAGTTCGAGCAGAACCTTCGTTACAAGTTCGGGCTTTTAGGAAATCCTGTTCAGAAGGTATACAATATGATGATAAGGCTTTTGACCCTCGACCTTGGGAATGCACGGCAGATATACATAGGTGCCTCCTATGCAATAAAGGACCAGGTCCTACTAGCTCTTAGGAACACAGCAATATTATTCACTACAGCTACTATAATAACAACTTTTGTAGGCCTCTTCATAGGCCTATACGCTGCTAGGAGGCCTCAGGGGTTGCTTGACAGGGTTCTCTCCATATCAGCGGTGTTTTCCGCCAGCCTCCCCACCTGGTGGCTAGGGATGCTCATGTTGCTGATATTCGCATTCAAGCTTGGATGGTTCCCCTTCCAGTCGAAAGATATCTTCATAAGGCTATCCGAGCTCTCCGCAGCCTATCAGGCTGGAGAAATGGGCTACCTTACCTATTTGCTGTCCAAGGTATACACGTGGATTTACTACATGTTTCTACCACTAGTGACCGTTGTTATAGTATCTGTCGGTGGATGGGCTTACGTGGTTAGGAATATTGTGATAAACAGGATGACAGAAGACTTCGTCATGGTTGCCCGGGCTAAGGGTGTGCCCGAGCGAAAGGTTCTCTTCGGCCACATACTAAGGGCATCTAGCCCTCCTCTGGTCACCATAATTGTGCTAGGTCTAGTAAACAGTCTAGGGGGAGCTATAATAACCGAGACAGTCTTCGGTTGGCCTGGGATGGGTCTCTTATACTGGGTTGCACTTACCAATAGCGAGACACTTCTGCTAGGCACGGTCACCTATGTCACAGTCCTGCTGTTCGTGGTAGCAGTGGTTATTCTCAACTTCATATATGCGCTTCTCGACCCAAGAGTGAGAACCGGGCATGCTGGTGGCATAAGCCCAGTGGCAAGATGAGAGGTGCATAAGATATGGCCAGCCGCCCAAAGTCTTCTAGGAGAAGGTTCGAAGACCTTAGAAGAGGACTGGCAAACCTTGCTCGGGAGTTCCGCCGCTCCAAGACAGGTATGACTGGGCTCACAATACTAATAATACTCACTTTCATCGCGGTCTTTTTCCCTATAATAGGGGACCCCGAGGCCATAGACAACTGGACCAACCTCGAGTATTGGCAGGACAACCCAAAGAAGGCCCCACCCTGCTGGGCGGCCAGCGATGCTTTTAGAACGGTTATCATAACCAGGAATAATACAAGCCCCACAGGGGCAGAGTTGGTTACAAGGGAATGGATGACTCCTGATGGGAGAAAGGTTTCATCCTTCTCACTGCTTTTCACGGTTGAAAAGAAGCCTCCCACTAATATTAACGTAGAATTCAGGGTATCCTACAAAAAGACGACCCGCATACTCATATTGCTAGAGAGACCAGATGGGCAGGTCGTCTACCTTACTAAAAACCCCTTTGAGGGCAGAGGAACTTCTGTGAAGGACGTGTTCGGAGTAGCCACAACCAAGTTCAATGGAACCGTATCAAAACAGATATCTAGCTATGTTACCAAACCTAAGAACGTGGAAAACTTCCTAAGACCGTGGCTGGAGTCAAACGGTTACAAAATAGGTACAGCTGAGATATCCGTTCTCACCAAAAGCGGGTTCGACATATTGTTCGCTAAGCTGACGCCCAACCTGTTCAACCAAATAGAGTACCTACCTGGCAGGTATAACCTGACAATCGCTTTCGTAAGCAAAGACCCAGATTCATCATTTGAGGTTAAAAAGATAGTCCTCGTGGGAGGGTGCTTCGGCCTGGCTGGCTCCGATAAGTATGGTAGAGACCTTCTACAAGGCCTTCTCTACGGTGTAAAGTGGGCCCTTATAATAGGTCTTCTAGCGAGTCTTGCAAGTACGCTCATTGGCGGCGTCTATGGTGTGGTGAGCGGATATGCTGGAGGCGTGGTGGATGAGGTAATGCTTAGGATTGCACAAGTCATTTACTCCATACCAGTCCTACCGATACTGATACTTCTGTTCGCCATAATAAAACCATCAATATGGATACTCATCGGGTTGCTCGTGGTATTCGGCTGGCCGGGCATGGCAATTGTGACGAGGAGCATGGCACTTCAGCTAAAGGAAGAAACGTACGTGGAGGCAGCTAGAGCAATTGGAGCTGGTCACTTCAGGCTGGTTTTCCTCTACATACTCCCCCAGATTCTCCCCTACATGTTCGCGAGCATAGCCCTAAGCGTGCCTGGAGCGGTTATCGCAGAGGCTAGCCTCAGCTTTCTCGGATTGGGTGACCCCACGATTCTTACGTGGGGGAAGATTCTTAACGAGGCCCAGAACGCCGCTGCGACCATAAACGGGTACTGGTGGTGGGTACTCTTACCGGGTATAATGATAACTCTAGTAGGGACCACCTTCATACTGATAGGCCAAGCACTAGACACTATTCTCAACCCAAGGCTAAAGAGGTGAATACAGGGAAATGCCAGTGCTCAAGGTAGAGAACCTTAGCACAAACTTCTATACTTTCAGGGGAGTCGTAAGGGCCGTGGAAAACGTTAGTTTGGAGCTGGAGAAGGAAGAGATACTCGGAATAGCTGGTGAGAGTGGCAGTGGTAAAAGCACGCTGGCCTGGAGCATAATGGGCATGGTACCTCCACCGGGCAGGATAGTCTCAGGGAGAGTCACGATAGACGGTGTCGAAGTAACACGTCTAAGCGACACAGAGCTTAGGAGAAAGGTTCTATGGAAAAAAGTGAGCATGGTATTCCAGGGGGCTATTAACGCACTGAACCCAGTCTACACAATAGGCTACCAGCTGGCAGAACCCTTCATATACCACACGGGCCTCAGCAAGAAGGAGGCTCTTGACAAGGCCAAGAGCCTGCTCCCCATGGTGGGGCTTAGCGAGGAGATAGCCAAACGCTACCCCCATGAGCTTAGCGGTGGTATGAAACAGAGGGTTGTAATAGCGATGGCGCTCGCACTGGAGCCCACAGTCGTTATAGCTGACGAGCCAACTACTGCACTCGACGTCGTGGTCCAAGCTCAGATACTTAACCTCCTAAAAAAACTCAAACGGGAGAAGAAGCTGAGCTTCATACTAATAACCCACGACCTTAGCGTCATCGCCGAGATGTCTGATAAGATCGCTATAATGTACGGTGGCCAAATAGTTGAGTACGGGACAAGCGAGCAGATATTCAACAACCCCCTACACCCTTATACAAGAGCCCTTCTAAGGAGCATACCTAGACTCAGGGGGCCCATAGACAAGCTCCAGTACATTCCAGGGGAGCCCCCTGACCTTATATCCCCGCCCAGGGGATGCAGGTTCCATCCAAGATGTAGTGAGGTCATGGATATTTGCAGAGACCGAGAACCCGTCCTAGTTGACACGGGTGAGAAACACCTCGTTAGATGCTGGCTATATGACGAGTCCTGGAAGAAGCGGGGGTGAAGAACATTGGCGATGGAAAACGGTAATATCTTGGAGGTAGAGGGTCTGAGGGTCTGGTTCCCCATAAGACGACGTTTAAGCGAGCTTATAGCAAGGAAGCCCCCCAGGTACGTCAGGGCCGTTGACGGCGTCTCTTTCAATGTGAAGAGGAACGAGACCTTCTGCCTAGTAGGCGAAAGCGGGTGTGGAAAGACTACAACTGGAAAAGCATTACTCCGCCTCGTTCCTATAAGTGGGGGGTCTGCCTATTTCCAGGCAAGGGAGGAGATATTAGAAGAGCTGAGCAGGCGGGGAATAAAAGTTGGAGATGATGGAAGAGTCGACATTTTCGGCATCCCCCCCAGCAAGATGAAGCCCCTGAGAAGAGAAATACAGATGATTTACCAGGACCCATTTGGTAGCCTGAACCCACGTTACAAGATTGGTGCCATACTAGAAGAGCCGCTCAAGATACACAACCTCCACCTCACCAGAGACGAGGTAGAGGACTTGATACACAGGGTGCTAGAGGAGGTCAGGCTGACACCCCCAGAGGACTTCGTGGACAGGCATCCACACCAGCTAAGCGGAGGGCAAAGACAGAGGGTGGCCATAGCTAGGGCACTTATTCTGAAACCAAGCCTGATAATAGCAGACGAGCCCGTCTCTATGCTTGACGTGTCTATCAGGGCGGAAATACTAGAACTCATGGGCATGCTTAAGGAAAGAGAGGGCATCACGTATATCTTCATAACCCACGACCTGGCAGTCGCACGATACATCTGCGACCGCATAGCGGTCATGTATCTGGGAAGAATAGTCGAACTAGGTGACGCAAGGAGGGTTATAGAAGATCCCAAGCACCCCTACACCAAGGCATTAGTGGCTGCTATACCCGAGCCCGACCCTAGGAATAGGCTCAGGATAAGAAACGTTCCCATAAAGGGAGAAATACCGAACGCAGCAAACATACCGCCAGGATGTAGGTTTCACCCCCGCTGCGTGGCCTATGACGAAAACAGAGAGAGACTGGGTGAGAGATGCAGAGTCGAAGAACCACCCTACTTTACCGTAGAGAGAGGCAGAGTGGTATCATGCTGGCTCTACGAGCATTTCAGCTAGATAGGTAGACAAAGCTATAATTCAATTCTGCCTTTCCGAAGCAGGCTGGTCAGGATTTTCCCATATCTCGCAAAACCCTCGTGTATAGGAACAAATTCTCCCTCCCTAAAATCGAACAAGGCTATAAAGCTCTCCGACCTAAGAATAAGGGGTTTCTCGCCCCGTGGGAATAGTATTCTTTCGTAAAGGTCTATAAGCATCCTGTCGAACTTTATCTTGTATGGTGCGGGTTTGGGAGGTTTTTGCCCAAAGCCTCCGAAGAGGAACCTCCTAAACTCGCTTTCAACATACTTTCTGTAAAAGGGACGAGAGTCCTCCTCATCGCTTACTACAAGCTCTCTTGTTCTTTCACCAAGTTTTATAGCCTTGTAGGACCTGTACAGGTCATTAATCATGTCATCCGCGCTCCTATAATAACTGGGAAGGCGCTGGTGGGACTGAGTAGTTGAGCTGGGGGGTCTTATGACTTTCGACACAAGGAGTATCCTATCGCTGGGCTCCAGCTGACCTATGAAGTGGTTCTCTATAGTGGCCCCCCATTCTCTCTCTTTGCTTCTCAACCAAACGTTCAGAAAAGGGACTAGTATAGGGTTCGTTGGCTGTATCTCTCTTTTTCTCCCAATCCTAAAAAACATAACTGAACGCCCTCACTTATAGGTGGTAAGTAAGATTATTTAATAAAACATTACGGGTATTCGATACTAAAGGCGGCTGGATCTAATTGCCGCAGCATAGGATTCCTGGGATTCTATTGGTGATGTGCATTGCAAGCTTTTACAAGTTTAACGGGAGGATTCCCAAGAACTAGAAGCTTTGCCAATGCCGTAAGGAGAAAGGAAAAAGGGAAGCTAGGCGTTGACGAGTTTTGGGAGACGGTCGTTAGAGAAACCAAACGAAGCTTGGCAAGAGCGGTCCGTTACCTTGACTATGTTACGGATGGCATGTACCTTTGCGACGACATTTTCAACCCCTTCATAAAGGACATAGAGGGAGTGAAAAGAGGCTGGCTCGTAAGGTTTTATGATAACAACTTTTTCGTGAGAAACCCCATAGTGAGGGGAAAGATAAGACTAAAACCAAACCCATCCACTGTTGATGAACGGATAAGACTAGTTAATTTGCTTTCCAGAGAACCTCTCTTCGCTGGGAAAAGCTTCAGGCTACCCATACCCGGCCCACTGACGTTCGCAGACTTCTCAGTTATAGAAACCAGCGAGTACAATGATAATACCCAGCTTGCGGTCGACTATGTAAAGGACGTCCTCAATCCCCTTATAGAGTACGTGAGAGGAAAAGGACTGATCATTGAAATTCACGAGCCTAGCTTGAGCGCTTCTCAGGCGAGTATAGTAGACTGGAATGAAGTCTACAGAGACCTCATAGGTGGTAAGGAAAACGTTCACATAATCCAGTATTTCAACCAACCTCCTCTAGAGGCCCTCCAGACCCTCTCGAGCAGGTTCACAATAGGTGTGGACCTTGTGGAAAACCCCAGTCTGCTCGACAACCCTGACGACTGGCTTGGTGGTGAGTCAGTTATCCAAGCTGGTGTGATTGATGCCCGGAACACCAAGCTAGAAGACCCGCAGGAAACTGCCAAAACTCTCAAACAGCTCGCGGATAAGGTGGACGCCATTATTATTTCAAGTAACACCACACTCGAGTTTCTCCCCGAAACAGTAGCTCATAGGAAGACCCGCTTGCTAGCTAGGATAAAAAACAAACTTGCTAGGTGATAAACTATGGTAGACTACATACTCCCCGCGCTCCCAACAAGCGTTATTGGCAGCTACCCCCGACCGGCGTGGCTCCGGAGGATGATAAAATACTACAGAATGGGAAGGATATCAGAGGATGCAATTCAAGAGGCCTACGATGACGCTGTTACAACAATCGTCAGGGAACAAGAGCTGGCAGGAGTTGACATACCCGCGGATGGCGAGCAGCGAAGGGACGAGATGGTAGAGTACTTCGCCCATCAGATAAAAGGCTTCAAGTTCTACGGGCCTGTGAGAGTATGGGGAAACAACTACTTCAACAAACCAGCTGTTGTCGATAAACTAGAATATCCTGGCCCAATGACTGTGGAAGAATACCTTTTCCTCAGACAAGTCAGCACCCGGCCTATAGTTAAGGTAACCATAACAGGTCCCTACACGATAGCGGACTGGAGCTTCAACGAGTACTACCCGTCAAAGGAGGATCTTGTAAAAGAGCTCTCCAACATAATAAACCAGGAACTCCACGCGTTAGTGGACCATGGCGCCCAGTTCATACAAATAGATGAACCAGCTTTGACAACTCACCCAGAGGAGGTAGAATGGGCGGTAGATCTTATAAACAGGACCGCAAAGGGCATAGATGCTAAAATAGGTCTGCACGTATGTTACAGTAACTATGACCTACTCTTCCCCTACATAGACGAGTTCACGGAGATAAGCCAGTTTGCACTAGAGTTCGCCAACAGGGGTTTCAATGACCTTCACAAGCTCAAGGGATTTTCAAAGGAGCTTGGATTTGGAGTAATCGATGTACACAACAGGCGTGTGGAGTCTCCGGAAGAGGTTGCTCTCGCCATTAGAAAGGCCATGAAATACGTCGAGCCGGAGATGCTTTACATCAACCCTGACTGCGGGCTCAAGCTGCAGCCTAGAAATGTTGCCAAGAAGAAGCTGGAGAGCATGGTCCGCGGGGTCCTGATGGTCAGGGAGGAGCTTGTGAAACGTGGGGTAAGGAGCATTCCCTTCAGAAAGAGGGTTTGAAACTCGACTAATATCTAAAAATAACGCTTTCTCTTTAGACTATTGCTAAACAATTTATAACGTGCAGTATACTACATTAAACAAGCGGTAGGACTAAACTGTGGAAGTGAAACCATATGAACGTGAACCCGGAGTCCAGGGCAGGTATAGTTGGGTGGGGGGCCTACGTTCCCAAGTTTAGGCTCAGGATGGAGGAAATAGTAAGACTGTGGGGTTTCCCAGAGGGAACGCCAAAGGGCCTAAATGTTATAGAGAAAAGCGTTGACAACCTGGACGAAGACGCGCTTACTATGGGGTACGAGGCGGCTAAAAACGCTATAAAAAGAGCTGGCATAGACCCGAAGGAGATACAGGCAGTCTTCTTTGGCACCGAGTCCAAACCCTACGCTGTGAAGCCCAGCGCCACCGTTATAGCGCAAGCTCTGGGAATAACCCCTGACACCATGGCAAGCGACCTCGAGTTCGCGTGCAGGGCTGGCAGCGAGGGTATGAAGTCAGGAATAGGCCTAGTGGTATCGGGTATGGTGAACTATGCTCTGGCAATAGGCAGTGATACCGCTCAGGCGAACCCTGGCGACGTCCTAGAGTTCACCGCCAGTAGCGGGGCAGTAGCATATATAATAGGACCAAGCGAGGCTTCTGCAGCCGTCTTTGAGGCCTCGTACACGTACATCACGGACACCCCAGACTTCTGGCGCAGAGCCAACAGCCCATACCCCCTCCACGGTGAGGGCTTCACTGGAGAGCCCGCCTACTTCGCCCACATTATAGGCGCGGTCAAGGGGCTTCTGGAGAAAACCGGTCTAACGATCAACGATTTTGACTACGCTGTATTCCACCAGCCCAATGGCAGGTTCCCCATAAAAGTGGGGGAGAAGCTTGGCTTCCCCCGAGAAAAGATACTTCCCGGCCTCGTGACTCCTTATATAGGCAACACTTACAACGCAAGCGCCTTGCTTGGGCTGGCGAAGTTGCTGGACACAGTGGATCCAGGCGTCAGGATCCTAGTAGCACCCTTTGGCAGCGGCGCTGGCTCCGACGCCTATAGTATACTCGTCACGGACAAGGTGGAGGAGGTCAGAAGTAGGGCCCCACCTCTGAGCTACTATATTGATAACAAAGAGTACGTTGACTACGCGGTCTATGCAAAGAACCGCAGGATAATACTAAAGATAAGGTAAGGAGGTGGACACCATGGTATACATAAGGGCCATAGGTCTCTCCAAGGTGGAGCGTGCCTACGGGAAGGGTCTTCAGGAGAAGTTCTACGAAGCGGTCGTTCCAATAATGGAGACTGTAGGCCTCAGCGAGGTGGACACAGTCATAGTATCCAACAGCTTTGCCCCACTGCTGCAATCCCAAAACCTGCTCGCCCCGCTCCTGGTTGAGGATCTGTCCCTCCTCAATGTCACGACCCTAACAGTTGAGAACGGAGGCGCGGGGGGTCTTACGGCCCTGCACCTTGCCAGGTCGCTGATAAAATCAGGTGAGGCTAGGAACGTCCTTGTCGTAGGGGTTGAGAAGATAACTGACTATAACAGCGAGTACTACAACGCCGCACTGTCCCAGCTGACAAACGCGGAGTTCGAGGCAATTTACGGCGCCAACGTCATAAGCCAGTTCGCAATAATCGCGAGAGCCTATCTAGAGAGGCATAGTGTCAGCGAGGAGCTATTCGCAGAATGGCCAGTCTTTATGCACGAGAACTCGCTCAACGCGAAACACCCCCAGCTACGCTTCAGGATAACAGTGGACAAGGTTCTGGCGTCGGACTACGTCTCCTCCCCCCTGAGAGTACTACACAGCCCCCCCTTCGGAGACGGTGCGGCCGCCCTGCTTTTGTCCGGAGATCGGGGAGAGGATGCTCTCGCTCATGTCGAGACGACCGCCGTCCTGAACGATACCATGGAGCTGTCGCTGAGGGTAGACCTAGCCACACTACCCTCCGTCAAGAGGCTCGTCGAAAGGCTTCAGAAGAAAACCTTCCCACCCGACCAAGCAGACTACATAGACGTGCT
>JALTXS010000040.1:379-4791 GCA_027048265.1 Desulfurococcales archaeon | reverse complement strand
TATAAAAAACTATTAGTTCTCCAACGGCCAACCCCTGTAGCGTCTCTTTTTCTGTGCCGCCGAGTTTGCGTATTAATTGTATAAGTGTAAGCGAAGACACCTTGGCCATAAGGTCGAGAAATTCCCTATCACGTGACACGTTCTTTCTAAGAGAGGGCCTAACTATATAAGCGAAGCTCAACGGTAACCCCTCTGTCTCGTATACGACCTTTTCGCCCGTATTTGAAGTGATTGTAGCAGCCTCTTGTTCGAGACACGTGGCGAGCGCTTCAGACTCGACTTTACTTATACCCTTCTCCATCAGCAAGGAGGAGAGTATCCCAATCCTTTCGTCTCGCTTGAAAGTTTCCCCGTAGAGTGTTTCCAATGCTCTTATTGCTACATATACAATACTCCCAACGAGTCCGAGCCGATACTGTTTGGGCCCTTTCCAGTTTATTAATAGTTTTATGTTATCTGGAACCGCTTCATTCAACAGATATGATATGACGTTTTCCAGGAAAGACCCCGGCACATGACCGGGGTTGGGTTTGATTAATACTCCCTTTTTTCTGGACTCTCTGTATGAGACTCTTACTGTTACATTTTCTGTTCTTGCGGGATAGCATATTACCGGGGGTGCTCTGTCTGGTATTCTATGCCCTATCAAAACAGGAATGCGTTTTTCAGCCAAGTAAAGAAGCTCTTCCCCCATAGCTGCTGTCTCCCTAGGTGAGTGTCTTATACTTTGTTTTATATGGTATCAAGGCGAAACTGTGCTGCAAGGTACCCCACGACACTGCTTTTGTCACCGCTGGTGTCTCCCGAGGTGGCATGTTTGAGTACAACTGGTTTTACATGTGTTATTGTTCTTGCTAGGTACATGAGCACCATTATGCCTATAGGACCGCAAACGGTTATGTTCTCCCTAACTATTGTTTGGAAGAACCTCTCCGGGTCAAGGCTCATTATAGCGTCTATCGCTTTCCTATCCTTCTCTAAGGTTACTTCGTGAGGGTCGTAGTGGTTAAGGTCGCTACTCGCTAGTATCACTACGTCACGTCCTAGCTCTTCTATAGCTCTTCTAATTTCTTCCGCTAAGCCCCGCGCAACTTCTGGTGTCTGGTCGTATGCTACTATAGGTAGTATTTTTATCCCGCTGTTGTATATGTACTGGAGATACGGTAACTGCACTTCTATGCTATGTTCCTGTATGTGCGCATCGTAGTCCGGCATCACTAGTGAACTGTTCCTTACAAACCACTCAAACATCTCTCTATCAATAGGAATCCTGCCGAGCGGGGTTTTCCACTCTCTCCAAGGCGCTATCGACACAGGTGAACCTAGTCCAGTATGATTGGGGCCTATAAGTATAATCGTCTCAGGAGATTTTTCTATAGACAAGCTATAATATGCATGGGCGGCAACTGGGCCACTGTATATATAACCTGCGTGAGGGACTATATAGCCCAGAGATTCTCGCCGGCTACCCCTGTTCTTCGGGGGAAGACTGCCTGGCCCTACTTCGTGTAAAAAGCTCCACTCTATCCTTTTGAGAAGAAGGTCCTTGTCTGATTCGTAGAAAAAACCAGCTACTGCTGGGGGCCTTACCAGGCCTTGTATCAAGTCCTTACACCTAGTTTTGTCTCGAAAGAACTGGGAGGCTCTGGTAGGTCCTCTCCCTTGCCTAGCTCTCCCCTCTCTCTAAGGACTTCCCGTGCCAACAGCCAGTAGAGGAGGGCGAGACTTTTCCTTCCTTTGTTATTCGCCGGTATTATTAGGTCTATGTTCTCTGTACGGTTGTCGGTGTCCGTGAACGCTATTATGGGTATACCCACCTTGGCTGACTCCGTGAGTATTTGCTGGTCAGCCCTTGGATCGGTTACAACTATCACATCGGGCTCAGAGTACCATTCAAGGTGAGGGTTTGTCAGGATTCCAGGTATTATCCTACCAGTTACGGCTTTGGCTCTAGTGTATGTAGCGAACTTCCTCACCGGAGTAAAACCGTATTGCCTGACGCTAACCACGAGTATCTTTTCGGGATCATATCTCGAGAGAGTCTTTGCCGCTATTCTTAGTCTCTCATCAATTTTCCTAACGTCTAGCACGTAGAGGCCATCCGGCCTTATCCTATAAACGAAGGGTTTCATCATACGCGTGCAGATATGCGTACCAATGTGGACGCCAGCTGCAAGGTACTGATCTATGGGTACAAGGAGCTCAATTTGCCTCTTCTTAATCTCCGCTTCCTGCTCCTTTTCTTGCTGTTGACCCTGGGACATGAGTTAGACTCACCTCATAGGCCTGAATTTCATGACCTGTTTTATGAGGGAAACGTGGCCAAGCATGGTTCTCCTGCAACAGTACCTGTCAAGTCCCAGGTCGTCTAGTACTTTCTCAGGGTCCTCTCCTTTCTCGACTCTCGTGCTAAATTCCTCCCATAGATGGCCCAGGGGCCTGCCGCACGTGAAGCATCTGACTGGTATTATCACTCGCCTTCACCTGTAGGACTTCTGCCATCTCCTACGGGCACTGTACCTCATGGGTTTCTCAGGCTCGGTTCTCCTCGGGTCACCTACTATCATATGCCTATCATAGTCATAATATATCTTCTTGAGGCTAGGTCTCTCGAAGAAGGCGAGAAGGCCGCGTGCAATCGCCGTTCTCACCGCATCAGCCTGGCCCATGACCCCCCCTCCCCTAACCTTCACTATTATGTCAACCTTGCTCCAAAGCTCGTGGCCTGCCAGCAATAGCGGCTCCATGACTTTCATCCTGAAAAGCTCGACAGGGTAAATTTCTAGTGGTATCCCGTTGATCCAGACCCTTCCTTTGCCCTCCTTTATAATGGCTCTCGCTATGGCCTTTTTCCTCTTTCCAGTTGCAAGCGCTATTCTCATCACACTTCACCTCTCCATCCCATTAACCTAGCCAGCTCTCCAACAGTTATGAACTTTGTCTCCAATTTCGCGGCGTCGGCTTCCTTAAAACTCACTTTCTCAAGTCTCTCGAACTCCTCAGGAACACCAACGTATACCTTAAGTCTTCGTAGGGCCTCTCTGCCCTTAGGCTTCCTGTAGGGGAGCATTCCCTTGATGGCTGATTTAACTATACGCTGTGGGCTTCTTTCCCTCCTAATGCCCTGCCTCTCTGGGTTCCTGTAGGTTTGAACTTTGAACATGCGCATATAGCCGTCTATGACTCGTTTAGGCTCACCGCTCAACACCGCCTTCTCAGCGTTTACTATGACGACTTTTTTGCCCTCGAGCAGCATCTTTGCCACACGGCTTGCCATGCGTCCCAGTATAAGTCCAGAGGCGTCGACCACTACCATAGTTTTCTGTAGATCCTGCATAACCTGGCACCTCCTCAGCCTATGAGTACAAGTCTTTTACCCTTAATGTACTCGATGAGCTTTTCCTTCTCAACAAGCTCTCGGAGGGTTATCGGCTTACCACCAGCCTTTGTTATCTTATCAATTGCCGTAAGGCTGAAAGACTCGGCGACTATGGTCAAGCTTTTGGTAAGCGTACCAGAGCCCAGCACCCTTCCCGGAACAACTGCTATCTCATTTTCTTCGGCGTACCTGTTTATCCTGCTAATGTTTACAGCTCTTCTTCTTCGTCTAGGCCGTGCCAGTTCCTCAGCAACTCTAGCCCATATTCTCCGCCCGTCTTTCTTTGATAGACGCAGCAGCTTTCTTATAAGAACCCTTCTTAGCGTGTTGGTCGAGTTGGTTTTAATCATTGCAGACTCCCCGCTCTTATTCTGGAACCTGCTTCGAGAGCTCTTGTCTAAACGTGTTTATTTTTTCTTTAAGGACTTTTATGGACTCCATTATTATTGTCTCGGGCCTAAGAGAGCCCGAGGATTCAATAGTCAGGATGAGTGAGTTTTCTAGGTATTTTATCTTTAGTGGGGAGTGCTTCTCCCCACAGACTTTTTCTACGCAAAAACGCAAAAGACTAGTGTTCTTCACATCGTGGAGGGGTAGTTCTCCTTTTCTCGTTTTCTTTATTTTCTCAACTAGTTCGGGAAAGCCCTTTGCAATACAGTCTAGACAATCGCTCAATTTGGCGTTCTCATCGAGACTGTTTAAGTCAAATGCTAGGACTGGCAAATAGGTCAGGACAGAGACTGTGGTGGGGCTCCACTTTATGTGCTCCTTGCCTCTACCCAGCCTAGCTTGGGCCTCTAGTGAAACACTCTGCCCCTTTCCAAGAACTACTATGGGTATGTTCTCGTAGACTGGCTTTATGTCAGGGTCCTCTATCTGCATGTCCCCCGAGTATACCACTTTTTCCTCCTCTTCATCGTTACGCACATCAAGCACAATCCTAGTATAGCAGTCTTCACAGGTAGGACATTCGGAGCATTCTTCGGGTGACCGGTATTTCTTTATAGCTTTTTCACTGTCAAGTGGAACCATG
>JALTXS010000040.1:0-369 GCA_027048265.1 Desulfurococcales archaeon | reverse complement strand
CCATCCTATGTGCAAGGTTCTCATCATGTATAACGCTATTATTTTCCACTATGAAGAGCGTGTCTATTGCTATCGTCGGCACCTCCTCCATGGCGGCACGCCTTACACTCGAAAGCACGTGAAGTGGATAGCCTTCCAACAGTATCCTTATCCGATTGTCGCTTTTACCCAGCACCTTAACGCTAGACATCACCATTACCAACACACCGGCCACTATAGGCTAGACCCTTCTACCCCTCCTTCCACCGGGCCTCCTGGTGGTATCGTGAGGTATAGGAGTAACATCCTCTATACGACCAATTATGAAACCAGCCCTTGCCAGCGCACGTATAGCTGCCTGGGCCCCAGGGCCCGGAGTTTTAGGCCCAT